>CAZEER010000083.1:6938-8575 GCA_964511215.1 uncultured bacterium
GCAAGGAACTTTGCTTTTTTATTAAACGATCCACCTGATGATTTAATTAAAATATTAGCTTTATGTAGAGTGTTGAAATAATTATCAATAATTTTCTTATTCCAGTTTTCACTAAAGACGATTTCACCCAATTCTAATTTATTTTGTTCTAATAAAATTTCATGCATTCCAATATTATTAAATAATGTACTAATTATAAACGAATTTTCTATTATCATCTTTTTAATGTGTGAAGTGTTATAGGTGTAAAAATAATTATATGGATAGCCAGGTCGAGGATCATAATAGGCTGTCTGAATAGTTTCATTATATCCACCATAAAAAATAACTAAATCTACATTTTTATCAATCAAATATTTGACTATCATATGAAGATGTTGATTATGATTTGATGATATTACTGAAAAATTAGAGACAAAGATGTTACCATTTTTAAATCCTTTATCAACAAGTTTTTCTTTTAGCGCTCCCGCAATAGAAGGGCTACCAAGAAATCCGGTAGATCCACCAAAAAATGCAATAATATATTTACTTTCCTGAGCTGAATCGAATGAATCTGCATTAAACCCTTCATCTCCTCTAAAACCCATACCATTAGTTGTTTTATTCTGAGACATTAATAAATCAGGTTTTCCTTTAAACCCGATATAAGGGTCAGGCTGATAGTATTCATTTAAGCCGATTCCGAGATACTTATTTTTATAAATTTTATGAGGAATAATCAGGTCAATAACTATTAAGGATGTTACTAAGTAGAGTAAATAAGGTATTCGCTTTTTAAAATAATATATTATCCAAATGATAGAAATAAATATCACAATGATTGAAAAGCTTTCGAGGTGTTTAGAAAAATTGAGTGTTACAATTTGGCCATCACCATCCCCCAGTATATAATCAATTATTAGATTAATTATCCTTAATAATAATGTAAAGGAGATTATTAGAGTAATAATATTAATCTGTAAAGATTTTTTTATATTTTTCATTTAGATTAAAGTTTCTTTAATTCAATAGTATCTTTATTATTCAATATTTTACTTAGTTTCTCAATATTGATGCTGTAATTCTTATGATAATCACTTCCTTCAAATGGTGGTTCCGCAAATAATATATGATAATCAACTAATGATGAAGCAATGGATGCAAATGATCCATCAACTACAAATTCGATGAAAATTGTATTTGGTCTGCATGCATACATATGACAACATGCCCCACCATGAGGAGCAACAATAATTTGACTGTTGTAGTAAAGATCAAATCTTTCTTCATATTCATAATTTGAATGTACAAATTCAATAAATTCTAAATTATTTTTCATTGAATAATTTTTTAATAAATCTATAATTTGATCTTCATTTATTACTTTCCTACGATTAACATTTTTTCTGGTCTGGTAGATTAAATATTTCCCCCCCCGTATATTTAATTTTTGTTGATATAATTGTCTTACTTTACTTAAATATTTCATTGGTACGATTCGGTTGACAAAGGTTGAGTGCGGAAAATAGGTAGTGATAAATAAATTTTTAACTTTGATTGTATCTTCCCATAAATATGTTATCTCATTTTCAATTTTACAAATATTGCGTAAAAATTTTTCAATATGATTTTGAGCATTATATAATAAAATTTTC
>CAZEER010000084.1:0-6786 GCA_964511215.1 uncultured bacterium
ATTGAACAAGAAGTCACGTATCCTCTGCCGGAGGCACAAGTAGATCGATTTATGTTTAAACTAATTGTCAATTACCCGGACCAAGATTCAGAACGATTAGTGTTACGCCAAAATACTAAATCCATTAATGTAAATAAGATAGATGCTATTATTTCACCTGAAGATATTTTGGATGCGCAGAGGGTAATCCATGATATTTATGTTGATGAAAAAGTAGAGGATTATGTATTAAATCTAATATTTGCTACAAGGAATCCCAACCAATTTGGCCTTAGTGATTTAGATGGTATTATTGATTATGGTGCATCACCCAGAGCTACAATTAATCTGGTTCGTGCAGCAAAAGCTAGAGCTTTCACTGAGCATAGGGGTTATATCACACCTGAAGATATAAGATATATTGGTGCTGATGTATTGCGACATCGAATCATTCTTACCTATGAGGCAGAAGCGGAAGAATTAAGTCCTGAAGATATAATCCAACGATTATTTGAAGTAATAGAAGTGCCCTAGATATATTATGATTCCAAGAAAGATCCTTAGAAAGGTAAAAAGGATTGAAATTAGAACCCGCGGGCTCGTAAATGATCTCTTTGGTGGGGAGTATCATTCTGTTTTTAAAGGAAGAGGTATGACTTTTTCTGAGGTAAGAGAATACCAGCCAGGGGACGATATAAGACTAATTGATTGGAATGTTACTGCAAGAAGTTCATCGCCATTTGTAAAGATATTTGAAGAAGAACGTGAGTTAACTGTTTATTTAATGGTTGATATATCTGCATCTGGTGAATTTGGGTCAGGTAATCAATTAAAACGCGACCTTGGGACTGAAATAGCTGCTGTCCTAGGATTCTCAGCAATAAAAAACAATGATAAGGTTGGCTTAATCCTTTTTTCAAATACTGTAGAAAAATATATTATACCCAAAAAGGGTAAAAGTCACGTGTTAAGAGTAATTAGAGAACTATTGTACACAAAACCTCAGGGCATAGGTACTTCTATTAAAGATGCTCTAGATTATTTGTTAAATGTAGCAAAAAGGAAAAGCGTTGTTTTTATTATATCAGATTTTTTAGATCATGGTTATTTAACATCTTTAAAAGTTGTAAGCCGGAAACATGATTTAATCGGGATACAATTGTATGACCCTGCTGAGATTGATTTACCTGATATAGGACTTGTAAAAATAGAAGATCCTGAAACAGGAGAAATGCATTGGATAGACACAACATCAAAAAGTGCTCTAAAACATTTAAAAAAAGAAATTAGTCTCCGACAATCTGCTCTAATAAAGGATGCAAAAAAAATTGGATTTGACTTAATCTCTATCGGAACAAATCAAGACTTTGTTGACCCACTTATGTCATTTTTTAAGAAGAGAGAGAAAAAATTTTAGTGAGGATATTTTTATTATTTATTCCATCGATATTTTTTGCACAAGGCTTGACCGTCATATCTGAATTAGATACAGCAGAAGGCTATATTGGAGATATCATTAATTGGTCTATATTGATTGAAGGCAATAAAAATAGAAATATTCAATTCCCTGAAATAAATAGTATTGATGAAAAGATTACAGTTAGAAAGAAAATACTTAATCAACAGGAAGATATTTTAGATAAAATCTACTTTGAAATAGTAGTATGGGATACAGGTACCTTTTTTACGCCGAACTATACAATTGAAATCTTAAATAATGATGGTTCTTTTGATTACTCTATTGATGTGCAACCAATAGAATTTACCATTTCATCTATACTTTCCGATTATGATAAAAGTGAATTTCGACCTATGAAAGGTCCAGTTCCAGTTAAGGATGTATTACCTTTAAAATTGATAACTCTATCATTGTTATTATTATTTACTCTAGCTGGAATGATTTTCATATGGAAAAAAAGACAAAAGATAGAATTCAAAAAGATTGATTATGCAATTATCGAAATACCTAAAGATAGAGCATTAAGAAGATTAAATGAACTTGACAAGCTAGGTTTAACAAAAGAATATTATACTATTCTGTCTCATATTATACGTGAATTTATGGAAAGAAAATATTTTGTTAGAGCATTGGAAATGACAACTGATGAAATTGAGAAAGCAAGAGCGATTTTCCCAATAGATGATGCGTCCTTTAGTGAATGGATTAAATTTTTATATGATGCTGACCAAGTAAAATATGCACGTATAATACCTACGAAAGAAAAATTATTTAATGATAAAGAAAAAATAATTACGCTTATAAATACTATAGAAGCTCTTAATTAAGCAATTATGCATCTCATTTGAACAGAGACTCCAATATAGTAAATTTGTATTATATAACATTTTAATTTTCTAGGATAATTTATGGCAACAACAGCGAATATTAGAAATGGTGCAGTGGTAATGCATAAAAATAAACGTATGAAAGTAATTGAGTTTCAACATGTTAAACCTGGAAAAGGTGGTGCATTTGTAAGAACAAAACTAAAAGATATTCAATCGGGGAAAATTATTGATGAAACCTTTAATGCCGGTCATAAACTTGAATTTATAAGAGTTGAAGCAAAGCAAATGCAGTTTCTTTATGTTGATGGTGAAACACATGTTTTTATGGATAACGAAACTTTTGATCAA
The DNA here is from genome assembly GCA_964511215.1 of uncultured bacterium. Taxonomy (GTDB): domain Bacteria; phylum Fidelibacterota; class Marinisomatia; order Marinisomatales; family UBA1611; genus CAZEER01. The sequence continues at coordinate 2,617 of CAZEER010000084.1, forward strand.
ATTAATGTTAATTCATCATCAGTAGGAGAAGGAAAAAATTTTCTTACAGCAGGTTTAAACGTTGATCTATTATTTGATGGTAATGAAGTACTAGATGTGCGACTCCCTAGTCATGTTATATTGGAAGTAAAAAATACAGAACCTGGCTTTAAAGGTAATACAGCAACAGGTGCAACTAAACCAGCTAAATTAGAAACAGGTTATACCATTAATGTACCTCTTTTCATTGAAGAAGGTGAAAAATTAAGAATTGATACACGTTCTGGCGATTATGTTGAAAGATCCAAGAAATAAATTCAAAGGAGATTAAATGTGGCAGGATAAATTAAAAGAGATTATTTACATATTAGAAAATTCAAATGTCAATGAAATTGAATTAACATTCTGGGGTCGAAAATTTAGGGTTGCTAAAAATCCACCTTCTAATAGTAATAATGAGTCAAGTCAACCAATTCAAATCATAGAATCGGATCCTGAAATTCAAAACAAACAATTTAATGATGCTAAAAAATCAGAAATGAAGGTAAGAAGTGAAAAATTAGAAAATATTCTGTCACCGATGCCAGGTACATTTTATTCTTCTCCAACTCCAGATGAACCGCCTTTTATTTCAGTAGGTGATACTGTTAAAAAAGGACAGATTCTTTGTATTATAGAAGCAATGAAAATAATGAATCAAATTGAATCTGATTTTGATGGTGAAATAACTGATATCAAAGTTGATAATGGTAAACCTGTAGAATATAACCAAGTACTTTTTAAAATAGATCCATCTTAATGTTTAATAAAATTTTAATTGCTAATCGGGGTGAAATAGCACTCCGGATTATAAGGGCATGCCATGAATTAAAAATTAAGACTGTGGCAGTTTATTCTACAGCGGATGAATATTCACTTCATGTAAAATTTGCTAATGAAGCAGTCTGTATTGGACCTCCACCAAGTATAGATAGTTATTTAAATATACCCAGAATAATTGCTGCAGCTGAAATTACAAGTTCGGATGCTATTCATCCAGGCTATGGTTTTTTATCTGAATCGGCTAAGTTTTCCCAAATTTGTATGGAGAATGGGTTTGCATTTTTGGGACCTAGTCCTGAAATAATTGATTCAATGGGAAATAAGTCTAAGGCAAAACAGACGATGAAAGCTGCAGGAGTTCCTGTTGTTCCAGGAACAGATGGGATTTTAAATAGTCCTGAAGATGCATTAGTGAAAGCAAAAGGTATTGGATATCCAATTATGTTAAAGGCCTCAGCTGGGGGAGGAGGTCGTGGTATGCGTTTAGTGAAAGATGAAAATGATGTTATTACAGCCTTTCAATCAGCAAATCAAGAATCATTAGCTGCATTTGGTAATGGAGATATTTACATTGAAAAATTTATCCAAAATCCGAGACATATCGAGGTGCAAATATTAGCTGATTCATTTGGTAAAGTAATACATCTAGGTGAGAGAGAATGTTCTATACAAAGACGGCATCAAAAACTAATCGAAGAATCGCCCTCACCATTTGTAGATAATGAAACACGCAAGAAAATTGGTGACGCTGCTATCAGTGGAGCAAAAGCAGTTAATTATATTGGAGTTGGTACGGTAGAGTTTTTAATGGATAGTAAAAAAGATTTTTATTTTATGGAAATGAATACTAGGATTCAAGTTGAACACCCAGTCACTGAAATGGTGACAGGCATAGATTTAATCAAACAGCAGATTATGATGCATGCGGGGAAACAGTGCCTAGATTTAAATCCTCTAAATTTAAGAGGGCACTCTATTGAATGCAGAATAAATGCAGAAGACCCATCAAATAACTTTATGCCTTTCCCCGGGGAAATAACTAGTTTCCATATGCCTGGTGGTAAAGGAGTACGTGTTGATTCTCATGCATATAAGGGATATGTAATTCCAAGCCAATATGATTCTATGATTGGTAAAATAATAGTACATGCAAAAAATAGACATCGTGCTATTAATCGTATGCAAAGAGCTTTAGAAGAAACAATCATTGATGGACCAAAAACTACAATTCCATACCAAATGGCAATAATGAAAGATGAACAATTTATATCTGGAAATTTTGATACAAGTTTTCTAGAAAATTTTCACTATGAACACGTGTTAGATTAAAAAAGGAAGGAAAATGAATACCCCAAAACATTTATTATATACTAAAGATCATGAATGGGTGGACTTAAAAGAAAATAAATCTACAATCGGAATTACAGATTATGCTCAAAGCCAATTAGGTGACATTATTTTTTTAGAACTTCCATCAGTTGGAGATAAAATAAATGCGGGTTCTACTCTTGGAGAGATAGAAGCTGTAAAGACAGTCTCTGATATTTTTGCTCCAATTTCAGGTACGGTATTAGCTATAAATGAGAAATTAGAAGAATCTCCAGAGCTTATAAATTCTGATCCCTATGGCGAAGGGTGGCTTATTAAAGTTGAGATATCAAAAATAGAAGGGAAAGATCAATTAATGGATTCTCTTTCATATATAGAATTTGTTAAGTAGATGGCTATATTTTATCACTTACAAGATGTTATTGCAAAAAAGGGTGGTTGCTATATTGTACTAATAGATCCTGACAGAAAAAATGATCATACTATTGAAAATCAGATTAAACTTGCAAACGATTCAGATGTCGATGCTATTTTTGTTGGTGGTAGCTTAATGATGGATTCAAAATGTGCCCAACGTGTAAAAAAAATTAAAGCCCTATCAAATATACCAGTTATTTTTTTTCCTGGTGGTGTGGGTCAATTAAATCCTCATTATGATGCTATCTTATTTATGTCCGTTCTCTCAGGTAGGAATCCCCATTACCTTATTGGGGAGCAAGTTATAGCTGCACCTCTAATCAAAGATATGGGAATCGAGACTATTTCAACTGGTTATATACTCTTAGATGGTGGTGCTGGTAGCACGGTTGAATTTATGAGTGGTAGCCGACCTATACCAATGCACAGGAGAGATGTTGTTATAGCTCATGCTTTAGCAGGTCAATATCTTGGTATGAATTTAATTTACTTGGAGGCCGGTAGTGGAGCAAATCAACCAGTCTCCTCTACCATTATAAAAGCTGTGCATGATGCAATTGATATACCTATTATTGTGGGTGGAGGTATCCAATCTCCTGAAACTGCTTCAATTGCTGTTGAAGCAGGTGCTTCCATAATTGTTACAGGTACTGCAATTGAAAAAGATTCTAACATTATGAAAGATTTTGCTGACGCTATTCATTGGAAAAATTAATGCGTAAGACAATTAAAAAGTCCATTACGGAAAGTATCACTATCAAACAGTTGATGATTGATGTTTGTTTGGATTCAATTGAATCAGCTGCAGATATTATGATAAATAGTATCCAGAATGGTGGGAAAATTTTATGGTGTGGTAACGGTGGAAGTGCTGGAGATGCACAGCATCTATCAACTGAATTGATGGGGGGTATGATAAACCATGAACGTAAACCAATTCCTTCCATAGCTCTTACTACAGATTCATCATTTTTAACAGCTTGGTCTAATGATACGGGTTTTGAATCAGTTTTTTCCCGTCAAGTACAAGGATTAGGAGAAAGTGGGGATGTACTTGTAGGTATTACAACTAGTGGGAATTCAGAGAATGTGATAGCTGCTATAAAACAAGCAAAGTTTAAGAGGATTAAAACTATTGTTTTTACTGGTAATACAGGAGGTAAAATAAAAAATATTCCTGATATTACAGTTTCTGTACCTAGTGATAATACTCAAAGAATTCAGGAATGTCATATAATGATAGGTCAGATTCTTTGCCACTTAATTGAAGAAAGTTTAGTGCATTAATATGGATACATATCTTAAAGATTATATTACAATGTTACGAGTCGAACGAAATCTGTCACCGAAAACACTTGAAGCGTATCAAAGAGATCTGAATCAGTATTTAATTTCTATTAAAGAGAAAAATATCCACAATATTGCTGAGATTACCCAAGAGCATGTTCGTGAGTATATTAGATCCCTCAATAAAAAAGGGTTGGCCTCATCTAGCATAGCACGAATATTTTCATCTATTAGATCTTATTATAAATTTTTGTCAGCTGAAAAAATAATTAAAGAAAACCCTATGCTAGTTTTGGTTGGTCCAAAAGTATCCAAAAAATTGCCAAATATTTTGAG
>CAZEER010000084.1:6886-8142 GCA_964511215.1 uncultured bacterium
CGTGCTATGGTTAATAATATTCTTAATAAATGGTCAACCAATGCAGGTATTAAAAAATCAGTCTCACCCCATACTTTGCGACATTCTTTTGCTACCCATTTATTAGAGGGTGGTGCGGATCTTCGATTTGTCCAGGCACTTTTGGGCCACAGCGATATCTCTACAACCCAAATATATACTCATTTAGATAAACATCATTTGCAAGAAGTATATAAAACTCATCATCCAAGGAGTTAGTAATTCTTTTTAGACTCTCACCAGAAGCATTAGTTCTATTAATACCTACATTAATGTTTGCCCTATCATTCCACGAATTTGCTCATGCATGGATGGCTTCACGCTGTGGAGATAATACTGCTGCTAGAATGGGTAGATTAACGCTTAATCCAATGGCTCATCTAGATATAATGGGTTCACTTATGATATTATTTGTAGGGTTTGGTTGGGCAAAGCCTGTACCGGTAGATGGCCGATATTTAAAAAACCCTCGTACAGATATGATGAAAGTAGCAGCTGCGGGACCCGCAGCTAATTTGATCTTGGCATTAATTGGTGGACTATTATTTAGATTTTTGAATGGAATAGGACCCATGACAGAATCTATTTTAGTATTATTATTATGGTTCACACGAATCAATATTGCATTGGCTGTCTTTAATATGATTCCAGTGGCACCGTTAGATGGATCACAAATATTTTCGGGTTGGCTCATGAAAATAAATCCGCAATTGGCTTGGAAAATAGAATCCTATGGACCGCAGGTTTTATTTGGTCTCATACTATTTGGATATATTACCGGTTTTTCAATTATTTGGTTGGTTATGGAACCATTTGTAAGTTTTTTCATGAAAATATTTTTAGGAATATGAATATAGCTAATGAATTATTTTAAACAATTAATCCCGATACGACGAAAAAAAAGTCGAAATATTTGGTGGACCTTTACCATGCTCATGATTGTTCTTTTTTTCATTGTTTATTTAAGAAATATTGCAAGCCAATAAAAATATGAACAAATTAGTAGAATGTGTCCCAAACTTTTCTGAAGGGCGGGACCAGAATAAAATCAGCGACATCGTCAAACAAATGTCAAATATTCCAGGTATAACAGTGTTGGATGTTGACCCAGGTCCTGACACAAATCGGACTGTTGTGACCATTGTAGGGCCACCGGAAGCAGTGGGAGAAGCTGCATTTCAAGGAATCAAACGGGCTTCTGATATCTTGGATATGAGCCAACATTCTGGAACACATCC
>CAZEER010000085.1:0-8019 GCA_964511215.1 uncultured bacterium
AGCATCACGTTGCCAACGTGAGGGTCGCGAGTTCGAATCTCGTCTCTCGCTCTTTAATAGCCCCTTTATGGGGCTATTTTTATTCTGAATGTTCTGTTATTACTAAAACTGGTTGTGCAGTTGCAATATTCCCAGCCTGATCTTCAGCTATCATCTGTATAATATGTTGGGTGCTATCTTCAAGAACCAAAGTGTCCCAAAAATATGTGTATGGTGTATCGGTTGCAGTTAATACCAATTCATCATCAATATAGTACCTTACTTCAGATATTGAATAATTATCTGTAGCAAAACCAGAAACAGTTACTGTATCACTAACAGTTTGTCCAGATATGGGGGTCAGAATTGAAGCGAATGGTGGAGTTGTGTCATCTTCAGAGTAAGGGTCATTATCTACATTGACGACGATATTATTTTCATAAGTATTACCTTCTAAATCTTCAACAATAATGGCCAAGATATGTTCCTGATCCTCAGTCGCATTAGCAGTATTCCATTCGTAAAGATATGGGTCTTCAGAGTCTGAATATTCTAATATCCCATCAATATAAAATTCGATCGAGGATATTCCTATATTATCTACTGCTGAAGCCTGTATTGTGATAATCCCACTCACTGTTTGTCCTGCATATGGATTTGTAATTGAACCATAAGGAGGAATATCATCAATATTATCAATAAAAATAGTCATTGGCATGGTTTGTGTTTCATTCCCACTAACATCAAATGCCTTTGCAAACCATACATGTTGTGAATTATCAATCTCTTGGAGAGTATTCCAATCATATGAATAAGGATATGAATTAGCTATGTGTTCCATTGTATAGTCATGATAAAATTCGACTCTATCAATACTATCATTGTCAGTCGCAATAGTCAAAAAACTCACTGTTCCAGAAACAGTTTGGTCTGATGCAGGCTCATAGATAACAATTGTAGGTGGAGTAAGGTCTGGCTCAGGAATATTGTTAACATGAACCATAATAGGATAGAGTGATGTCATATTATTTGAAGTATCATAGATGTTGATATTGATTGTGTGGTCTGAGTCTTCGGCTGTGTTGGAGGTATTCCAGGAATAAATATAGGGTTGTACAGAATCTGTGCTTGTTGAAATTCCATCAATAATATATTCTACATAATGAACACCAATATTATCAAAGGCATTGATTTCTATATTTACAACACCACTTACCATTGAACCTGCTGGTGGAGTTATAATAGTGCCTTGTGGTGCTAAAATATCAGGAGCATCTTGATTGTTCACAGTAATATTTATTGGGCCAATGATATTATAATTTCCTGAAATATCGACGACGTGACCATGTATAGTATTAATATTATCTTCTTCAGCTTCAAGAGTATTCCAGAAATATTGATAATATAGATCAGATTCAGGTGTATTTTCAAATGTCTTGACACTATCACCATTTATAAAAAGAGTTAAAAAGTCAACCATATCATTATCTTCAGCATGTATCAAAATCTCAACATTCCCATTTAATATTTGTCCCGTAGATGGTGTCAAAAAAAGGCCTGAAGGTTTTATATTATCATGGTTATCTATTTGTACTTGAATAGATTCAGAATGATTGTAATTACCGGCGGAGTCTTTTACAGTAGCGCGAATATTATAATGGTTGTCTTCTTCATATAATAGAGTGTTCCACTGGTATGTGTAAATATTTTCTTCTGTCATATGTATTTGGCTAGTTTGAGACGTTACCTCAACTAGAAGCGAGTCATTTAAAAAAATAGAAACCTTTTCAATTGCAATATTATCAAATGCATATACTGTTACAGCTACATTATTTTTTACGATTGATTGATTGGCAGGGTAGGTTACATTAACAATAGGCAATACTGTATCTTCAGAGTCAGGATTATCCAGAGCCACTTTATCACAACTGATAAAAATAAAAACAATTATAATTATATTATAAATGATGTTCATTCGTTGTACACAGTGACTAAAATCGGTTGCAGTAGAATAGTATGGTCTGAATTATCAGATACTGTAGCAGATAATGTGTGTTGACTATCATTCGGCAAACCAGATGTATTCCATGTTACTTGGTATGGGTATTCATTATCTATATCAATACTCAGCCCATTAATATAGAATTCGACTTCATTGATACCATAATCATCTTGTGCTATAACCGTAAAGTCAACTAACCCACTGACAGTCTGGCCTGAAATTGGGTAGGTTATAGCTCCAGTTGGTGGTGTTATATCATTAAAGTAGTTATCAACATATACGACAATTGGTGAAAGATAAAAAAGATTATTTGTTGTATCTGCTACTTCACCGCTAATAACATGGTATGAGTCTTCAATCTCTAAGGAAGTGTCCCAGCTATAAGTATAGGGCGTATTTATAATTGTATCTACTGTTGTACCATTGATGGCAATTAAAACGTGACTTATTTCTGTATTATCTGTTGCTGCGACTTCAATATTAATTGTTCCATCTAATGTTTGCCCAGGAATTGGACTCTGTATTTGACCAACAGGGTCTATATTGTCAAAATTATTTATGAAAACTGTTATCGGTGGTGCTAACGTGGAATTGCCATTATTATCATAGGCTACAACTGCAATGGTATGATCCCAGTCTTCTTCAACTAGCGTAGTGTTCCAGTCGTAATTAAAGGGAGAAGTATCATCCAAGTGTATTTCATCTCCATCTATATAAAAAACAACATGAGACACTCCACTATTATCATTTGCGGTAGCTTCAATATTTATATTACCAGCCAAAGTTTGCCCTGAAGATGGATAGAGTATCATAATTGACGGTGGATCTGTATCTGGATCTTGGTAATTATCGACAAATACGGAAATTGGATTTAAAGGTGTTTCGTTACCTATGGAGTCAATTAAAACCACACTGATAACATGTTCTTCATCTTCACTCTCCTGGGTTGTATCCCAGAGAAATGCGTACGGGATTTCATATATTGTTCCAAGGTATGTCCCATCGATAGAAAAAGCTACTTCTCCCATCGCAATATTATCATTAGCATTGACAATAACAGGTATCGTACCATTTACAGTAAGTCCCGCTGGTGGACTGACAATTGCCCCGGTAGGAGGAACGTAATCATACAGAACTCCATTATCTACAATCACCCCTGTGGGCTCAACTAGTTTAATATTGTTATTCATATCGGTTGCTGTAATACGGATCGAGTGATATCCATCGTCTGCTAAAGAAGTGTTCCAGGTGTATAAATAACCAAGATAATCAAAGGGATTGCCAAATGGATCAATCTCACTAATTAACGTTGGGGTGGGGCGTACAGCTTCCAGTCTCTCGTCAACGTAAAAATTTACAGATGCTATACTATCGTTATCAGAGGCAATTACAATAATGTCATAGGTACTGCTTAGGGTTTGTCCTTCAAATGGATTCAATATGAAAGCATCGGGCGGTTCATTATCAAAATTATCAATCTTAACCCTTATAGGTGAAGTCGCATAATTATTCCCTGATAAATCATATGAAACTATCGATATATATTGATAATGATCTTCCATGTACACACTAATTGAAGAATCACCAGATCCAATTTGTTCAGCAGTATTCCATCTATAGGTAAATATATTATTTTCATTTGCGCTGGAATCGATATGTGTTATTTGTTGGTTAATAAAAAATTCAACATGTGATATTATATCATTATCAATTGATCTGGCTTGGATGACTATCTCACCAGAAACTGATTCGCCATCGGATGGAAATAGGATTACAGCCTGCGGAGGAGTACTATCTGATTCAGAATTTTCAACAGGGTCTTCGCAAGATAAGAAATGAATGATTATTAAATATTGAATTAATAGTATGGATATGTTAAATATTTTTTTCACTAAAATGATTGACTTATCTTTTTCTCATCCAGGTTATAAGTTTTCCACCAAATTTTGTTCTTTCCAATTTATAAACTATACTGTTTAATTGATTTTGAACAAGTTTTTTAAATGAAAAAACATACATATTTCTACCAAAATGTTCTTCCTCATATACTGGAGTAAAATAAAATTTATTTTTATTTCTAATAATATCATATAGCATTGAAGTTAATATAGAAATAGGTATTAATGATGTGAAAGATTCATAAGTAACACCAGTCTCTCTTAGACCAACTATTGAAACCATTGGCATTAAATCATCGAATTGAGTCCAAACTTGAGGAATCATACGTTTCTCTTTGTCCCAGTCAGAATATATTTCAATTAATGTCATTCCCATGAAAGCAAAAAATGAATAGTAAAATCCTTTTTCTACTGAGCTAGATATAATAGAATAATCAGTTTCAATTTTTTCAACGTCAAACATTGAAATAAAATCAGAATTTTCAGGCCCTGTTTTAATAAATATTTCTGGTTCTATCATGTCTTTATAAAATTTGATATCTATAAATTCAATTGTATCTCCAGAAACAGTAAAGAGTTTGCCTGTACGATTCTCCATACGGCGAACATTTTCTTCAAAGCTCCAGCTGTAATGAAAAACTCGATTGAGATCATTATATACATAATATAATTTTTTTAGTTTTATAGAGTCCATATCAACAGAATCTTTTTTTATAAAATAGAGAAAATCGTATCCTATAGAGTCGATGAAGCACTCTGTCGTAATTCCTTTATGATTAACAATCAAATGTTTGACATCTTTATTAACAGATTGTGACCATAGAATGGTAAATAAAATGAATATGCTCCAGAAATGTTTCATGGGGGTTAAATTAACCACACAATATGAAGAGTCAAATTTATGTATTAACAATCTTTTGCCTGCTATCGAATAGTTTTGCACAACCAAAATTCAGTTTAGATATTGGGTTTGGTTTTTACGAACCCACACTAACTGGATTTGATGATAATGTCATTGATTTTCCAAAAAAATCAATAATCAATCGCAATCTTCTTATGAATATAGGTATTTATTATGAATTTTTTTATAATGCCAGAATAGGATACCATTCTTTTATATCTTTAGATGCTAAAAATAATGTTACACTGGATTCCGGTGGCTCAACAGCAAATTTTCGTCGGTCCATTAACTATCATTGTTTTCCTTTAGAAACCTTTTTCCGTTGGAGACCAAGGATAGAACTCAATTTTACCTTAACACCAATATGGGGAAGGAGTATTATAACTTTGGAAACAGCATCAGATGACCAATTAGAGGACTGGGATAATTTAATCAGTAGTTTTGGCGGTATTATTCCAATTGCAAAATTAGAATCTTCAGAGTCAATGGCTAATAACTGGCTTGGTTACGGCAGTATGTTAGGTGTTCGTTATTACTTAACATCAAGGATGGCGATTGATATTAAGAGTGGCTTTATGAATCATTATTACAATGAAAAATCGTGGAAACTAAAAGGAAGAAAAGTAACTGGACCTAAAATGAAGATAGATGATTTACCGATATTTTCAATCAAATTTATTTACTCTATACGTTGAAGATTTTATTAATTCTAATTTATATGATCTGTACACTGGTCGGGCAAAGTATTGATGGTCAACAGGTTAGCCCATGTGATGATCCATTAGTCAAATTAGCTAATGATAAAGGATTAAAAGCGATTCCTTTAAAAAATATATTAAAATATAGAAAATTAATTAGAGCGTGTGAAAATGAAGGAAAAACTGAATATGTAAAGAAAATACATGAGAAAGACTGGCACAGAGACTATAAACGATCTAGAAATATGGCTTCATGGACTTCAACTCATGCTATGTTTGTATTGGTCTCATTTGCATATTATTATGCTGGGAAAATTTTAGCAACCAAACCAGAATCTTCTTGAGATATTATTGATCTTATTCAGAAATTTTTCTTTTGAGATTTTTATTATCCTTATCAAATACTAAGTTTTGATCTATATATAATTAATAACTTTTTAACTTTTAACAAAGAAACAACCATATGAAAAAATACATTTCGATTTTAATAATTTTATTTGTTACAGGATGTGGTAACAATGAGAAAAAATCTTCAAACTCAGTTAGATCTAATTTCAAGAGTTTTGAAAAAGATCTAGTTACGCCGGCTGAGAAAGGAGGGTATGGGTTCGAAAATATAGCTGAAAAACTTGGTTTTAGTACATATATATGGTCTGAAGAAAAGGATAAAACATATTTTGGTGATCCAAACGCTAAAAAAGGCGGCAACTTACATTATATACATTCTCTTTTCCCCCGAACAATGCGTGTAATAGGTCAAAACTCAAGCCAGGTTCTAAATAGCAGGACAATTCTCTTACTATGTTATGAAGGTCTATTAAGTCAACACCCCACAACATTAGAATTTATCCCATCTCTGGCTTCTCACTGGTTTATCTCTGATGATAAGATGACATTTAAATTTAGAATTAATCCGGATGCAAGATGGTGGGATGGTATGCCTGTTACCGCTGAAGACGTAATAGCTACATGGGATCTGAGAATGGATGAGACAATACTTGCTCCTAGCGATCAGATCACTTATGGAAAATTTGAACGACCTGTCGCCGAGTCTAAATATATAGTATCTGTGAAAGCTAAATCGGTTAATTGGCGAAATTTTTTATATTTTTCTACTATGGGATTACACCCAAATCATATACTAAAAGATTTGGATGGCACGGCATTTTTAGAAGAATATGCTTTTTCTGTGATACCTGGTACAGGCCCATATAAAATTTCTGAAGAGAATATTAAAAATCAGGAGTCTTATACTCTGGAAAGAAGAGAAGATTATTGGGCGAAAGATACTCCGTTTAATAGATATAAGTATAATTTTGATAAAATAAAAATTTCTGTTGTAAAAGATAATGATGCCCTTCAATATGAAAAATTTAAAAAAGGTGAACAGGATATTTTTAATGTACAGAGATCCAGGCGTTGGATTGAAGAAACAGACTTCGAAGCAACCCAGAATGGATGGGTAAAAAAGCAAAGAATATTTTCTGAAAAACCAGCAGGTACTTCAGGGTATTATTTTAATATGAGAGAATGGCCATTTAATGATAAACGTATTCGGTATGCATTTTGTTATTTATATGATCGGGAAAAAATGAATCGTGAAATGTATTATAATGAATATGGAATGATGAATTCACTTTACTCAGGATCCGTATATGAGAACAGAAATAACAATCCATTTAAATACAACCCTCAAGAAGCTACCAGACTTCTAAAAGAAGCAGGATACTCTGAAAGAAATAGTGAAGGATGGTTGGTACATGGTGAAACAGGGAAAGTACTTTCATTTGAGATTGTTATTCAAAAAACTAGTGCATATATGGTTACTCCTGTGCAGCAAATGCTTAAAGAATATGGAATAGATATGCAGATTAAGTTTATGGACTACAATACCATGATAAAAAATGTAAATGCTCGAAACTTCAATGTATGTTTATTGGCCTATTCAGGACTTGTATATCCTAACCCGGAAAGTAGTCTCAGGTCTACACTTGCTGATCAAAACGATAACAATAATGTGTGGGGTTTTAAAAGTGATAGGGTGGATATCTTATTGGATGAATATGACATTTGTTTTGACCAAAAGAGACGAATTGAAATTATTCAAGAGATAGATGGTTTGTTCAGCGATGAGCACCCGATTGCGTTTAGCATTGCAAGAAATTATTCACGTATAATGTGGTGGGATAAGTTTGGATACCCTAAATGGATGTTCTCGAGATATGTTGGAGAATATTGGGATACGCTATATTATTGGTGGATTGATGAACAAAAAGAAATTACCCTTAAGGACGCAATGCAAAATGGAGAAAAACTACCTCTGAAACCAATTGATATGAAGTATTGGCCTACGTATTTAGTAAATAATATTTAATTTTTAGACGCCTTAGATGGCAACCTACTTTTTTAGAAGAATATTGCTGGTGATTCCAACGTTTTTGGGGTCGACTGTATTAGTTTTTACTATCCTCCAGATGGCACCCGGAGGTCCTATCGAACAGATAATGCTACAGATGCAAATGGGGGGTGTTACTGGAGCGG
>CAZEER010000086.1:0-7974 GCA_964511215.1 uncultured bacterium
TTGAAGAAATAAGTGCATTGGTACGAAAAAAAATTAAAAAATTAATTGAAGTAGGAGATTAAAATGAAACCCCCACTTATTTTTATTTCTGTTATATTTTCATCTTTTCTAATAGCACAATCTGATGTCTCAGGTTTTACAGCAATGGATGAATATATTTCAGTTGATGATCGGATACGGATTAATTTATTAGGAATCTCTTTTAAAGGCCCATTGGAACTTTGCCAAATTTTAATTGCTGTTTTTTTATCTATTGCGTTTATTCAATCTGGTTTTGATAAAATTTTTGATCGACAAGGCAATGTTCACTTTTTTAATAGCCATTTTTCAAAGACAATTTTTAAAGGATTTTCATCCTTTTTAATAACGGTTCTTACTATCTTAGAATTAATTGGAGGTTTTACATTAGTATATGGTGTATTCCATGCTCTTTATTATTTGAATACAATATGGATATTTTATGGTCTTGTTATTTTATCAATTACAGTGCTCTTATTATTTTTTGGCCAAAGGATTGCTAAAGATTATATTGGGGCTGCTGATTTAGTACCATATTTTATCTTAATTATGCTTGGTATTATGAGTATGTACTGATTATTTTAATCGAATTGTTTTTATGGAAAATTAATTTCTAACTAATAAAAAATAGGTATCCACAATTTTCACACTATGAAAAATGATAATATAACAACCACTACTGTTTTAATAGCTTTTAATATTTTTCTTGTTCTATTGGGATTATTAATGATTAATAAAAGGATTGTTAACAGTGATCAAAAATCTGATTCTCTCCAAACAAAAGTTAATCAGATTGAATCCCAACTAGACGTATTAATTGATGATTCTAAAGCAGCGAAAGAAAAAGTTATAGTAGCTAATAGAGATTTTATTCAATTAAGCAATTCAATGGCGGTTAATGATAAAATACTGAAAAATTTGAATACTGAAATAAAAGGAGCGATTCAGGAAATTAAAGAAGTTAAAGACATGACCGAATTACAAAATAGAAAGTTATATATTTCAGAATGATGAGAGATTTAGGTTAAACTTTTTAATAGCTTTAAGCCAGTTTTCCTTCTTTTTTACTATATTATATTGTTTTTTTGGGAAGAATTTTTTATCAAATACGTGAGCATTATCTCCATTGAAATCATTGATATTTAATAAAATATAGACTCCTGTTGCAGTCTGATCTTTTACTAAATAATGATTAATCTCCTTTTCTGTCACATCGGCAAGAAATTGTAAGAGTGAAGTCCGTGCACCTCCACCGGATACTGTTATTTTTTTTGTTAATTTTATATTAGCATTACCGAGGCACTTTATTATATCATTTGCCAAAAATACAATAGACTCCATTGCAGCTCTAATTATCTGATTTGGATCATTATCTAAATCAATATAAATATCTCTAAAGCCCGCTTTCCAATACGGTGCGGCTAAACCATTGAAACCAGGTATAAAAATTCCATTTGTATTTGTTGCATTGGCTCTTTTATTCCATTGCATTTTATTATGTGATATTCTAAGCGTTTTCTCCAAATGATAAAAAATGGAATTACATGCATTAATTGTACCTTCAATCATAAATATTGTTTTATTTTTCTCTGAGTATAATATACTAGAAATTAATCCACTAATTATTTGAGGCTTTGTGCCAGTGTTATATAGGATGCTTCCAGATGTCCCAAAATTTGCGCTTAATGAGTGTTGAGCTAAACCACCACCTTGGTGTCCTATTAGGGCTGCTTGTTGATCACCAATAACAGTACACAATGGTATTTTAGTTTTTAAAATATTTCCATATTTATATTGAATTGGTACAAGGCGTGGTAAACACTTTTTAGGGACTTGAAATAAGTCTAATAAAAAATTAGACCACTTACCCTTATTGATATCATACAAAAGTGTTCGACATGCTATACTATTATCAATAGAAGCAGTCCCCGTTATTGAATGAATAATAAATGCACTTAAAGGGCCAAAAAAGACATTTCCTTTATCTATTTGGGATCTCAGAAATTTATTATTTTGTGTAATGAATAAAAACTTTGGTCCTCCAAAATGAGGACTTAAAGGTGCACCCGTTATTTCCCATATTTCTTTTCTATAATTTTCAATATTTTCCACAATATTTTGTGCACGGGTATCCTGCCAACTAATAGCACGGGTCAGGGGATTTATAGTATTTTTTCCCCAAAAAAGAAACGTGGATCGTTGTACAGCCATTCCAACTTTATGAATTATGACATGCCCAGATTTATTAATCATTTCCTCCAAAAGTATTTTAACTGCACGAACTATTTGGATAGGATCACTTTCTATATGAAAAGGTTTTGGTTTAAATAGTTCATGTTTAATACTATTTTGGTGAATTGGAATCCCTTTTGAATTAAAAAGAAACGCTTTCGTTGATGAGGTACCTTGGTCAATAACGATATAATTCATAAAGTACTCTACCGTAAGGTTTTAATAGATGGTATTGTTAAACTGACAACTCCAGAAATTGCTCCACAAATTCCGATAAATAAAAAGAGAAATTTTATAGGAATAAAAGATGAAAAAACACCAGTTAATGCAGAAGAAATAGCAGTGGTGCCGACAACTCCAAGATGAACAACAGAAAATAATCGCCCATGATATTTGTTTGGAGTATGTAACTGTATAATTGATGTACGACTTACCATTATTAAAGGAATACCGATTCCATGAAAAAAGATCATGATCATGGTTATTGGGATATTATCTGTAAAAAAGAATAGTGCAAACGTTATGCCATCCAATATCAGGCCGATTGACCATATTATTCCACTAGAAAATATATTCTTTAGTTTAGTAATTAATAATGAACCAGACAATGCTCCTAGTGCGAGACATCCTTCTACAAATGCAAAATCTGCGGCTGATCCATTTAAAACAGATTTGACCAAAATTGGTAAACCAACAACTGCAGGTCCCATAATGAAGATATTATTAATAAAGGTTATAATCATCATCCAATAAATAGGATTCTGGGAGAATAAATAAGATAGTCCAGCCTTAAGGTCTGACCAGTGGTCGTTAATTATTTTTTGATGAGGTGTCTTTGGTTTTATTATAAAGAATAATAAACAGCTTGATGCAACAAAAGACATACTATCTACAAAAAATAAATTAGTTATAGATGAGACAGACAGTACTGCGCCAGCAAAAAATGGGCCTATTAGCCAGGCAATTTGCCCAGATGTTACTAAAATAGAATTGATTTTTGTAATTTGCTCTGGCTTAAAAATCATAGGAATGAAAGCTTGAAGCGAAGGTTGAAAAAATGTGTTGAAGCAGCTTCTACAAAAAGCTAGGCTACAGATAATCCAAATATTTTCACAACCCATCCAAATAATCAATGGTATTAATACCACTAAAATGGCCTGAGCTATATTGGCTGTTATCATCAGTTTAAAACGATTTAGTCTATCGGAAAAAACACCTGCGTATAGACCAAAAATCAATGCTGGTAAATATGCACACATAGCAATCATTCCTGTCATTATAGTTGATTGGGATATATCTAAAACAAGCCAAAGGAGTGCTAATTGATAAATTGAATCACCTGCTTGTGAAATAGCCTGTGCTAGCCAAAGTAAAGTCAAATTTCTCTTTTGCGATGATTTCACTATTCAAATCTAAAAAATAAAATTATCTGTAAAACGTATTCTACAGTTTAAATTTTCAATTTAAATTATATTGTTGTTATAGTAAAAAATGGAAGATTTCTTAGAAGGAGTAAAAAAATGACGTATATTATTTGCGAGCCATGTGTGGGAACTTGTGATACAGCATGCGTAGAGGTATGTCCGGTAGACTGCATTCATGGACCACATGATAAAACCGGTGCAGGAGCTGAAGCAAAGGCAGATGGCTTTGTCCCCGAAGAATCAGATTCACTTTACATCGATCCAGAAGAATGTATAGACTGTGGAGCCTGTGAACCAGAGTGTCCTGTCGAAGCAATTTTTGAAGAAAGTGAAGTGCCAGAAGAATGGGACAAATATATTAAAATTAACTATGATTGGTTTGGAAGAGAATTTTCAGGTTAATCATATAATGTAAATGTTAAAGATAAAACGGCTATCTATCCGGTAGCCGTTTTTTTGTATTATAAATTATGAATAAAGAAAAAGTTTTAGATTTATTAAAGTCGATTAATTATCCTGGGTTTACCAGAGACATTGTGTCATTTGGTATGATCAAGGATATTCAAATTTCAGATACCCAAATTGTAATAAGCCTTTTTATTACATCTCAAAATGAAGAGAAAAAACAAGCAGTATGTCAAGATATTGAAAAATTATTATCTCAACACTTTAGTAAGGTAAATATTGAATTATCTAAAGATAATATACAGCAGACAACAGCACCTATAGGTGATACACCATCTCTTATTGATAATGTAAAAAATATTATAGCTGTAGGAAGCGGTAAAGGTGGAGTTGGAAAATCAACTGTAGCTACAAATCTTGCTTGCGCTTTATTTAGAAAAGGCAAAAAAGTTGGCTTATTAGATCTTGATATATATGGGCCCTCACTACCTATTATTTTAGATTTAAATGAACAACCTAAAATGACACAAAATAAAAAATTGATACCACTGGAAAAATTTGGAATAAAGGTAATGAGTTTTGGTTTTATTAGTGGGAATGATACGCCGGTTATTTGGCGTGGTCCCTTAGTTTCCAGAATGACTGAACAATTTTTTAGAGATGTTGAATGGGGTGAATTAGATGTAATGATATTAGATCTGCCGCCTGGCACCGGAGATATTCAATTAACCTTAACCCAAAAACTAAAAATGACAGGTGCGATAATTGTTACGACCCCTCAAGATATAGCGCTTTCAGATGTCAGAAAGGGAGCTGATATGTTTAGAAAAGTTAATACGCCTGTATTGGGTGTTGTAGAAAATATGTCTGGTTTGCATATAGATGGGACTGTAGACACAATATCATCAAAAATTACTATTAATGGTAAAACGGTTGATATAGACAAAACCGGGACTTTCAAAATAATTCTTGATTTGTTTAAAACAGATGGAGGAAAAAAGGAAAGCGAAAGGTTGGGGGTCCCTTTGTTAAGCAAAATACCGATATCAGAAAAAATAATGGCTGCCACTGATTTAGGATTACCACCAGCAATGGAAGATCCAATTACAGATATTGGTGAATTATATCTGAATATTGCTGATCAGCTCTTAGATGTAATGAAATAATAAAAATAATGGAACATATAAGATATAAGTGGCATTCAGTATTTTATATGATAATTAAATAAAAGATCCAACTGGTTGTATTAGGTGTGGTCTGGAAGTAATTTCGCCCGTTTTTTCTCCATATACTAATATGAAACAAAAAAATAGAGATAAAATTATCAATGGGCGTATCCCAAACCATATTGCAATAATTATGGATGGTAATGGTCGTTGGGCAAGGGCACGATCATTGCCGCGAATTGCAGGACATAGAGAAGGTATTAATTCAGTAAGAGTTATCACCCGTATATGTGGAGAAATTGGAGTTAGACATCTTACTCTTTATACATTTTCAACTGAGAATTGGAGAAGGCCACCTAGAGAAGTAGGTGCTCTCATGAAGCTTTTATTAAAAACAATTAATATTGAAATAAAAGAATTACATACAAACAATGTTTGTTTTACAATCATTGGTGCATTAGATATGTTGCCAGAACAAACAAGAAGAGGTTTGCAAGAAGGAGTCCAACTCACGAAACATAATACTGGATTAAATTTATGCTTAGCTTTGAATTATGGAAGCCGACAAGAAATCATTGATGCAACAAAATCATTAGCAAAAAAAATACAGTCGGGTGTAATGACGCCGGAAGAGATTAATGAAGATCAATTTTCGAAAGAGCTGTATACGCGAAATATGCCTGACCCTGATTTGCTGGTTCGTACAAGTGGAGAAAGTCGTTTAAGCAATTTTTTATTATGGCAAAATGCTTATACAGAAATTTATATGACAGATACCTATTGGCCAGATTTTCGCGAAAAACAATTAATAGATGCGATTTATGATTTTCAGTTAAGAGAGCGTCGTTTTGGTAAGGTGAGTGACCAAATTAGATAAATAACATGAAATATTTTTTCAAAATATCATTTTTTGTTACCCTTCTAATTGCACAGGTTGGTATGGATAAAATAAAAATTTCACAAGTTCAGGTTGATGGTAATGTGGGTACTTCAAAAAAAACAATTATATTTACAGCAGGGTTGCGAGAAGGGCAAACAATTACATCTGCAGATTTTCCAAGAGCAATAAAAAGGTTATGGCAATTAGGTCTATTTCAAGATATACAAATACATTATGATGAAGAAACAGAAGATGGTATATCGTTAAAAATCATTGTTAAAGAAAATTATATTTTAGATGAGATCCATTATAAAGGAAATAAAAAACTAAAAAACAATAAACTTGACGAAGAATTAAATTTTTCCCAAGGGCAAAGAATCAAACCAAATACTATTCACGAGGCAGCAAAAAAAATTAAGGCATTATATACAGAAAAAGGATATCTAAATGTAAAAGTTACACCGGCGTTAGTTGTGCCAACTGCTTTAGGTGGTACTAGTAGAATCGATAGACCGGTGGATGTGGGGAATGCTGAAATTGATAATTTTAAGAATGCTGCATATGATTTGAATGATAAGATAGTTGAACTAAAAGAAAGATTACAGAATGTTTCCGAAGGATTACTTGAGAGCAATGATGTTCTTGATGCTATAGCTCAGCATTCGGAAGGTCCAATAGGTTGGGCTAAGGTAGAAATGGCAAAGAGCATTAGCAGTGCAGAGACCCCTGCAAAATTTATTGCAAGTAAACTTGGCACATTAAAATCAGGAATTGTTGATGGTTCATCAGAACTCAAGTCAGTGCCTGACGAATTAGAAGCTGTTGGTGAACAGGCCAAGTTATTATTAGGCTCTGCAAAAGAATTACCTAAGGCTGCCAGAACTTTAGGGTTTAAAAATGCACGTAGAGCTCTAAAATCAATAAAAAGTACTACTGCTATTTTAAAAAATATACCCAACGAAATTAAATTCATTGGAGATGAAAGTAAGCTAATCTCAAACCAGATAAATGTTTTAATAAAAAATATAGCAAAGAGTATAAAACTAGAAAAAATAGAATTCACACCCTACAAAAAGCCAATCGAAGAAAAAGAAAGCGAAAAAATCCCAGAAGAAAAATCAATCCTATATACCGGAAAAAATAAAGACTTAGTACGAAACATTGTTTTTACAGTTGAAGAAAACGATAAAATAAAAATCGGGAAAATTATTTTTGAAGGAAATAATTCATTCTCTAGTTTTCGTTTACGTTGGCAGATGAAAGAAACAAAACAACAACCGTGGTTTATGTTTTGGCGTTCTACTTTTGATAAGAAGAAATATCAAGACGATTTAAATCTTGTATCTACATTTTATCGTAACAAAGGTTATAGAGATTTTCATTTTACTAATGATTCGATTATTTATTCAGAAAATTTTAAAAAAATGAATATAGTACTTACTTTAAAAGAAGGTGCTCAGTATAAATATCGAAAATTTTCATGGGAGGGTATGTCTCTTTTTTCTGAAGATATACTCATGAGTGCACTGGGTTTAAAAACCGGAGAAAAATATGGCGAAGAAGAATTTAACATAGCACTTTTTTCTCGTGTGCAGGGGTTATATCTTGACCGTGGTTATATCTATAGTCGTATTGAGCCAAAGATTACACCAATCGGTGAGGATTCACTGGATATTCATTTTGTAATTACAGAAAATCATAAAGTATATATAAATAATATTGCGGTTAAGGGGAATACGAGAACCCGTGAAAATGTCATTCGCCGGCAATTAAGAATTTTTCCAGGAGATATATATAATCAGGAACGCATTGCGCGTAGCTATAGAGAAGTTATGATGCTGAACTTTTT
>CAZEER010000087.1:0-7722 GCA_964511215.1 uncultured bacterium
AGACACACGGACCTGAACCGTGCGCGTCTACCAATTCCGCCACCCGGGCATTATTATTTTCATACTAAAAAAGTAATGAGGATTTTATTCTTTCCTAATAGTTTATCGCAAGGATTAAACTTTTGATAGCAAACTACAAAGATGTATTTTTCATTAAATATTTTTCATGGAAAACACTATCATCTCTAAAAATCGAAAGGCCTTCCATGTATATCATATTCTTGAAACATTTGAAGCCGGTATTCAGCTAAGAGGTAGTGAAGTTAAAAGTATTCGTGAAGGTAAAGTTAGTCTAAAGCAATCATATGTTTTAATTCGTAAAGGAGAAGCATGGTTAAAAGGTTTCCATATTGCCCGTTATAGTAATACAGGATTTGAAGGTCATGAACCGATTAGAGATCGCAAATTATTACTCCATAAAAAAGAGATCCAACAGATTAACTCAAAACTTGCAGAAAAAGGACTAACCGTAGTTCCAACAAAATTGTATTTTAAAGGCGGGTTTATCAAGCTTGAAATTGGTCTTGCAAAGGGTAAGAAGCTTTATGATAAGCGAGATACGAAAAAGAAACGAGATGTTGAGAGAGATATAGCAAGAGCTTTAAAAACCAAATGAAATTTAGAACAGTTAATGAACAGATGGATATAATCCGCAGTGGGGTGGAAGAAATTATTCCTGAAGAAGGATTAGTAAAAAAACTTGAAAATTCAATTAAAAATTCTCGACCACTTATAGTAAAACTAGGTTGTGACCCTAGTAGACCTGACCTACATATTGGTCATGGTGTTGTACTTAGAAAATTAAGAAGTTTTCAAGATTTAGGTCATAATGCAGTTCTTGTCATTGGTGATTTTACAGCAATGATTGGTGATCCTTCAGGCAGAAATAAAACCAGACCAGCTCTTACATTAAGAGAAGCAAAAGAAAATGCTAAAAGTTATATCGAACAATCTAAAGTAATACTTGATATTAATAATCTTAAAATATTAAATAATTCAAGTTGGCTAAATAAAATGTGTTTTGATGATGTTGTTAAATTAGCAAGCTCCTACACAGTTGCAAGAATGCTTGAGAGGGATGATTTTACAAAACGATTTCACTCCGAAATACCGATCTCAATTCATGAATTTTTATATCCTCTGGCTCAGGCACAAGATTCAGTAGAATTGAAAGCTGATGTCGAGCTTGGTGGTACTGATCAAAAGTTTAATCTTCTAGTAGGTCGAGATTTGCAAAAGAATAATGAACAAGATCCACAATGTATTATAACCACTCCTCTATTAGAAGGTACAGACGGTGTAGAAAAAATGTCAAAATCATATGGTAATCATATAGGTTTAATGGATAAACCTGAAGAGATGTATGGGAAAACATTGTCGATAGCTGATGATATGATCCTTAGGTGGTTCATTCTTGCAGCTGATGCAGATCAATCTACTGTTCAATCTGTAAAAGAACGTCTGAGCAATCCATCTATAAATCCAATGGAAATAAAAAGAGAACTCGCACGAAAAATAGTAGGATTATATTATGACGATGATGTAGCATTAAAAGCCGAAGAGCATTTTAATAGAGTAGTTGTTGGGAAAGGAATACCAGAGAATATTCTTGAATTCCATCTTAAAAAAGAAGATTTAATTGTAAATATAATTTTTGACTCAGGTTTACTAAAAAGTAAAGGAGAAGCAAGAAGAATGATTAAACAGAGAGCTGTTAAGCTGGATGATAAGCTTGTTACAGATATTCAGACAACAATTGCTCCCAATGGTGAACAAATACTTAAAATAGGTAAAAGACGATTTTTAAAGGTTATTGGATGAAAAAAGCCTATATAGTTTTATATTGCATTATATTTTTTATTTTTAATTCATGTACACCGTCGAATCTTGATCCTCCAAAACTTGTAGTAATGCTGGTGGTCGATCAAATGCGTCCCGATCTCTTAACGAGATTTGACAATCTTTATAAAAATGGATTTCGTTGGTTAATAGATAAAGGGATCTGGTTTACTAATACCCATCATGAACACAGTTATACTGCAACTGGGCCGGGACACACTGCTATAGGTTTTGGGCAATATCCAGGGAAATTAGGTGTAATTGGCAATAGTTTTTATGATCGAGATTTGAAGAAGAATGTAAATTGTGTAGAAGATCCTAATGCAAGTGTGATTGGTTCTACAAATGGTAAAGCAAGGTCATCCTTTAGATATAATACAAAAGGTTTAGGTGATTGGTTAAAAGATAAATATCCTGGTTCAAAAGTTATTTCAATAGGTGGAAAAGATAGAGCAGCTTGTTTGTTAGGAGGAAAAAATCCGGATCTTCCACTTTATTATAATAAAGCTGGTCAATTTATATCATCTGATTATTATATAGAGCAGTTACCAGATTGGGTATCTACATTTAATCAAAATTTAAATATTCAATCCTACAAAGATTCCTTATGGAAAAAGTCACTTAACAATGATGTATATTTAAATTTTGCCAGAGAAGACCACTATGTAGGAGAAACGGATGATTATCTGAATGCACTTTATTCTCCTGTTTTTCCTATTGGCTTTGATCGTGAAATTGATCCTGAATCAGCGATTATGGGTCGACCCTGGTTTGAACGAGAGATACTCCATTTAGCAAAAATAGCAATTAAAGAAGAATCTCTAGGCCTAGATACAGATCCGGATTTACTAGCCATTGGTTTTTCAGCCATGGACTGGATGATTCATGATTATGGACCTTATTCACAAGAGGTTATGGATGCATGTATTAAGTTAGATAAATACCTTGGTAATTTTATTGATTATATTGATGAAGAGGTAGGTCTGGGCAATGTTTTATTTGTCTTGACCGCAGATCATGGGGGCCTACCTTTGCCTGAATATGTTGTTGAAAATGGAGGCTCAGGTGGACGGATCAACAAGAAACATCTCCAAGAAGCATTGCAATGGGTCGATGAAGAGTGTGAAGAAAAATTTGGGTATATACCTTACCATCGTGATGGAGGTAATTATTTTTTAGATCACGATCAATTGAAAAAAACAGGGCTAAAACCAGAAGCGATTTATAATATAGTAGAGCAGTATCTCACAGTTGTCGATGGTATAGAGAAAATGGTGATTAAAGACAATATATTGAACAGTTCTTCTAATGATAAAATTACCCGTAGATTAAAAAATATGATCCACCCCAGAAAGACACCTGAAATTTTTCCACTTGTGACCCATGGTTATTTATACAGGGGACCTTATGGAACATCCCATGGAACTCCATACGATTATGATACACACGTGCCTCTAATTTTTGCTAGAAAGCAATTTAGAAATAGAATGGTTAGTACCCATCATGCAACGATTGATATTGCACCTACAATTTCCAAATACTTAGATATACAGATTCCTGAATATTGTGATGGGATCCCCATTCATTTTTAACATGCTTTTACTTGATAGGCTAAATAAAAAATTTGAAAACGTAAAAGCTGTGAATAATATTTCCTTTAAAGTAGAGCAAGGTGATATTTACGGATTTTTAGGACCAAATGGTGCGGGGAAAACCACAACAATTCGTATGATTATGGGAATTATTTATTCTGATTCAGGAAAAATAATGTTAAATGGGAATGATATTAATTACTTAGGTAGAAAAAACCTAGGCTATTTGCCTGAAGATAGAGGACTATATCAAAAGCAAAAACTGAAAGAGATATTACATTATTTTGCAATTCTAAGAGGATTAGAAAAAAAAGATGTTATTCATAAAACTGGTTTATGGTTAGAAAGATTTAATCTAGATGGTGAAGGTATGAGGAAAGTGGAAGAACTGTCAAAGGGTAATCAACAAAAAGTCCAATTTATACTTGCTCTTTTGCATGACCCTGATTTGATTATTTTGGATGAACCTTTTACTGGTCTCGACCCTTTGAATCAGTTATTGTTAAAAGAGATTATTCAAGAAAAACAAGATGATGGCAAGACAATCATATTCTCAACCCACCAAATGGAACAGGTAGAAAGATTATGTAATAATATATGTTTGATTGATAAAGGTGAGGTTGTATTAGAAGGAGCGCTCCAAAATATTCGTAATTCTCATTCTAGTAATGCAGTAGAAGTACGTTTTTCAGGCTCATTGGATAATGAAAAGGCTAATTATTTTTTAAGTGA
Source organism: uncultured bacterium (assembly GCA_964511215.1). Lineage (GTDB taxonomy): Bacteria > Fidelibacterota > Marinisomatia > Marinisomatales > UBA1611 > CAZEER01. The sequence goes on from CAZEER010000087.1 coordinate 4,164, forward strand.
ATTAGAAATCAAGAGTGGCATAATATCTGGAATATTAAAAAAGAAATCCAATGAGTTTTTAAATTGGCTTAATATGCATGTCAATGTTGAATCATATCAGGTAAAAATTCCAACCCTTGAACAGATCTTTATTGAACAAGTGAACAAAACTGCATGAAACAAATTTGGAATGTTATCAGATGGGAATTTATAAATAGGGTAAAAACAAAATTATTTCTAATAACTACTTTTGTATTACCTCTTTTTATAGGCGGAGTACTATACCTACCAGCATTACTTATGGATATTGAGCCAGAAAATGAAGCGAATATCGGTCTAGTCTATAGCAAGAAAATATTACCGCTTATAGATCGATTTAAAGAACGAGTAGGTACCACCTATTTATTAAAAAATGGTGAGAGACAATTTAATTTTTCTAGGTTTGATGAAGATAAAATTGCATTGGATAGTGTTCTAACTGATAATATTGATGGCTATCTATTTATTCCCAACTCCATTTTGGATACTGGCCAAGTAAAGTATTTTAGTAAATCTTTAAGTAATATAAAAGTTTATACTAATCTTAGAAGAATTCTAAATCAGTTAGTAATAGAACAGCGTATGTTAGAACAAGGTATTGATTTAAAACTTGTTGGCCAATTAAGTAAGAAAATTCAATTTAAAACCTTTGAAATAGATGATTTAGGGCAAGCATCTAAAGGTAATGAACTCGCAAGCATAATGGTTCCTTATCTCTTTGTGATGATTTTATTTATGACAGTTTTTATGAGTGGACAACTTTTGCTTCGCTCTGTAATGGAAGAGAGGACCAGTCGTACTATTGAAATTTTGTTATCATCTGTTACGCCTGACGAATTGATGACTGGTAAAATATTGGGCTTGGGCGCTCTTGGTCTAGTACAAATGATCTTTTACTTGATAGTGGGCCTTGCTGTAGCATACTACAAGAGTTTTTTTGCTATTGAAATTTCCCAGATGCCCTTTTTCTTAATTTATTTTATAACTGGTTATTTATTTTACGCAGCTATTTTTGCAGCAATGGGCACCTTTTTCACATCGGAACAAGAAGCACAGCAATCTAGTAGTATCATTAGCATTGTCGCAGTTTTACCAATAGCATTTTCTTCTTATTTTATTGCCAACCCAGGTTCCTCATTGACTATTGTTGCTTCCTATATTCCACCATTAACACCTTTTTTGATGATGATTCGTTTGGGAACAGATACTGTAGGGTCACAAGAAATAATTTATACTTCACTTTTAATGATTTTTTCGTGCTGGACAATTTTGAAATTATCCGGTAAGATTTTCAGGACTGCAATTTTACTTTATGGTAAAAGAATTACTATTAAAGAAATTTGGAAATGGGTCCATGCTTGATTTGGTTTTAATTATTTATTATTCTTCTTAAGTTATTGTTTATATGACAGCATTACTCGCGTACTTTTTTACGGCAATTGTTTTATCGTTTCTCTGTTCTTTATTAGAGTCTGTTTTGTTGAGTGTATCTATTGCTCATGTATCTGTTATTGAAAAGGAGGGTAAATCCTCTGGACGGATTATGGCCGAACTTAAAGAAAATATTAATCGTCCACTTGCAGCCATATTGACAGTTAACACTATTGCAAATACAATAGGAGCTGCAGGTGTTGGTGCACAAACTCATATAGTTTTAGGAAATGAATGGGTGGCAATATCTTCAGGTATACTAACATTTGCAATTTTAATAATTTCTGAAATTATACCTAAAACTATTGGTGCAATTTATAGCAAGTCATTAGTCTCATTTTCAGCTTATACTATTAAGACTCTAATGGTAATTGCGTGGCCTTTTGTTGTATTATCTGAGGCAATGTCGAATTTAATGAATAATGGTGATAATGGAGGTGAATCAAAGGCAACAAGAGAAGAACTTCTTGCAATGGCAGAAATAAGTGAAGATGAGGGGGAAATTGATGAACAAGAAGGGGATATCATTGAGAACCTCATTAAACTAGATGACATGCCTGTAGAAGATATTATGACACCTAGATCTGTTATTTTCGCATTAAAACAATCAGATACCGTAGGTGAGGTTGTTAACAAACACTCACCAATAGCTTTTTCAAGAATTCCAATATTTGAAAAAGATTTGGATAATATAGTTGGAATTGTAAATCGCTATACATTAGTGAATAAGCAGGCAGAAGATCAGTTTAATATAATTATGAAGAATATTATGAAACCTATTCAATCTATTGTTGAAAAAACATCTGTGTCAGATGTTTTAGATTTATTTGTAAAAAAAAGAGAGCAGATGTTCTTTGTTACTGATGATTTTGGTACTACTACAGGACTTATAACTCTCGAAGATGCAATAGAGACATTACTAGGAGTAGAAATTGTCGATGAACATGATCATGTCATTGATATGAGAAAACTTGCAAAAGCAAAAATGAAGGAAAAGGGTTAAAAATTAGGTTTTCTTATTCATTGAGTTTGGGGATTATGATTAATAAATTTCTCGCCCTAATTCATTAGTAGGAAATTAAAACTATGGCAAAAAAACAAAAAAGTTTTGCTGATAAAGCATCAGGTAATAAAAACAAAGACACTGTATATGTAAAATATGTCAAGAGTGTGCAATCGGAAGATACTGGAATGTGGAGATTCAATGAGCAGATGATTCAAATGAATAAAGGTGAGCAACTAGATTCTGCATTAAAGCGATTGGATGAAGTTGCAAATCTTGCGGATATTGATTTAAGTGAATTTGTGAAAAAGGAAAATTCAAAAGCAGATCAAAATGAAAAAATTGAATTATCTGTAGATGATTCAAATGATATATCTCCGGATTTAGATACATTAGATAAACAAGAAGAAGAATAATTTTAAAACCATAACCTTTACCTTATTTTAATAGATGAGGTTATAGATTGTCTTAAAGCGCAAGCTTGTAAAGAATGTTAGATTATTAATAAATGTAATAAATAACATTTTCTAAAAATTAATAATAATAAATAAAAACATATTTTAGTAATTGAGAATGCAAGATTATTTACTGGTAAGACAGGTGATTACTCTGAAATAAATAGCTTAGTTCTATATAATGAAAACCATAATTATTGTGTAAAAAGAAATCATGATGTAATTAGATCTGAAATGGAAGTAATCTGGTCTAATATTTTAATCATGAAAGCAAAATTGATATTTTATAATTAAATATATTATTAGGTTCTTTTCCACTTAATATATTTAAAAATTAAAATAAGAAAAGAGAAACAAGCACCTATTATGGAGAGGTGGCCGAGTGGCTGAAGGCGCACGCTTGGAAAGCGTGTTTGCGTTAATAGCGTAACGTGGGTTCGAATCCCACTCTCTCCGCATTAATCTATTGATGAGAAAAGCCCCAAATGACTGGGGCTTTTTTATTGTAGAAATGATGATATTTTATATGCTAAAATATGGTTTGTTACCATATTGTTACCATTTTATTTTAGTTTTTATCTATGAGTTTTAGGCTAAAATAGTTTTTCATACATTAAAATCACATTCAAAATACTCCACATTCGTGGGGTTT
>CAZEER010000088.1:0-7535 GCA_964511215.1 uncultured bacterium
AGCAGCCTGGGTTGCAATAGAGCCCAGCCCTAAAGATGTACGAGCGGTTGCACCAGTCTGGGCCGTCCAATTACCACCATCAGCTACAATAAAGGTACCATCATTTTTAGTTAAATTTAGTATCTCCGTTAGGTCATCATTGAGATCCTGTTTTGAATCTAGCTGGGTCTGGATATCAGATGTGACACCATCAACATAATTTAATTCAGTTGAGTCAGCTGTTATACCTAAGTCATCAAGGTCGTATACTGGGCCATCGGTAAGTGCATCGAGCTGCGATTGAACGTCAGATGTTACATTGCCTAGATATTGAACTTTTTCTGCAGACAATTCACCATCAGCGAGGTCTGCAACATCTGCATCATAGGCTTGAACATCTACACCAATCTCAAGCCCTAAGTTTTGACGTGCACTTGAATTATCAGAAGCGCCTGTGCCACCATCTGAGATACCAAGGCTCTCAATTCCACTAATAGACCCACCTGTAATTAATACGTTATCAGCGTCCTGAGATGCAATAGATCCGATACTGTCCATTAAAAGAAAGTTTGAAAGCGTGTCACTGAAAACATAAGAATTTAATGTGTCACTATTCACATATTGACTAAGGTCAGGTTGATTAATTAGGTCATTATAATCATTAGATAGTGCAACCGCACTCAGTGCTGTTGTTAAGGTATATTGGTTTAGACTGTCAGACTGGATAAAGCCCGATAAATCAGGCAAATTATTGAGGCTATTGTAGTTTCCTGTAAATGCTACCGAGTCAAGATTCGTAGATAATGGAAAATTAGACAGCGTATCTTTGTTCGCATAAATAGATAGATCAGGTAAATTTTCTAAATCTCTATAATTACCGCTCTGGCTGTAGTTTGCTGTATCCGACATCATCGCATATAAAACTGACGTCATCTCCTGCCTCGGCTCTAGTGGTATACCTTCAACTATAATTTCTAAGTATTTTCCATCAGATGAAAAATCCACATTGTCTAATGTAGCACTAATTAGACCATCCTCTATTACAATATCCTGTTCCTGCTCCCAAATAAAGTCTACAGCTTCCAGAGAATTATAGAACCTGAATGTTATTGCATACTCTCTATCTTCAACAGGTTTTCCATCATCCTTAGTAAGAAGACCTTGGTAGGATAAGGTCTTAGGAATGGACAGACTCCTACTAGATGTTTTGTTATTTGTGATATTAGAATTTGTTAAAGCCCTCTGGTTTTGATTATGCTTTTGGGCATAGACCAAATGAAGAAGAGCTAGAGCATATATCATCTTTTTCATGATTAACTCCCTTAGTAGTATATTAATTGAAAAAAATTATTTTAGAGAGGCGGAAAGTCAGGGGGACTATCAACAGGACCGCCGCCACTAAGAACCTCAGAGATACCTTGATTAATGAGTATAAACAATAACCCAAAAATAATGGGGTGACTCTTAAGGTATCCTGATAAATCTTCTGTCGCATCAGAGAATCTTTTAAAAATTGATCGCTTTTCTTTTGGAACTGTACCTACTAATACAGCCTCAATTACTTCTTTAACAGACCTCTCAAGTCCGTATATACCTTCTTGGTTAATTACATAATAGGGATAGTGGATATATCCGAACCGGCTACTAGGCGCATAACTATGAAATCGAAACCTTGTAATTTTATGTTGAAGTGTATGGGTCGCGTACAATGTAGTTAAATTATAATTATTGACTCGTAACTGTGTAATATCATACACACGGTCTTCTATTTTTCCTGTAAGTGTTGTGATCATACCATCTGGGTTAACCACCCGAATGGACCCAAAAACATTGTCTGCTATATATAACCGATTGGAAGAATCAAAATCTATACTAACAGGCTCACCAAGAAAAGACTCCGTCGCTAATACTCCATCCATTGCAGTTGTGCTAGTGCCCTGTGTCCCTGCGTATGCCACAAATTCGTCATCATTCTTTACCTTATAGACTTGCTGTTTTTGTGTACTTAAAACGAATAAAGTATCGTCACTATTCAAGGCAATATCAGTAGGCTGCTCGATTTTACCCGGCTGCAACAAAAGGGTTTCATTTCCTATCTCATTAAATTTCCGAATTGACCCGTCACCTTCAAAAAGCACCACTATTTCTCCTAGGCTATTTAACCTAATTACCGTAGGTGCAGTGGGCTCTCCAGCAATTAGGGAACCATCCTTAGACCTCGGGGTAGAATAAATTGTTTTTACTATACCCTTATAGATACGGAATATTGAGTGTTTTGACTTATCGACAACATACAACTCTCCTGAAGGTCCAACACAAATTCCTGAAGGATATTCAATGCCACTACCGTCGGGCATATTCCCCATAATATTCATTGGCTCTAAATTATTTTCTGAAAAATATATATTCTGCCTATTCCCAGATACAAGAAATGTTGATCCACTGGGATCAAAAGCAATAGACTCGGGGTAGCGTAGAATACTATCTGCAGGTGGATTCATAATTATGGGTTCTGCCAACCACTCAGTTAGCAGCTCGCTCTCATAAATATCATTCAAAGTAAAATAATGAAACTCTAATTGAGCATATTGGTTGATACCCCAGGATAGGACACTGCCAGCTTGCTCTAGGTAAGCATTCTCGGCCGCGCAATCATAGTCAATACAATCAAAATTATAATTCAGAGTTGTGTCCACAATCTCAGTGTATGTTAATGTATCTACGTAAGCTTCGGACTTGTACTGACGGTATACATAATATGTTTTTTTTCTCGTTGTGGAGTCATCAACCATAAAAGCTTTGAATACAGTATCAATCGGATCTTCAGAAAAATTAGATAAATCTTCTCCCGATGATATTGTATCTAGGTATACAGTCGTGATAGTATCATGCTCAATTCTGCTAAAATTATACATCTTATTAATTGAAATTTTTTCTGGAATATTTCTATTGGGGTCTAAAACACTTTGTAAGCCTCTGTGTTGTAAAAAATTAAATATGTAGTCATTGACAATACTAACCGCCATCGGGTTTAATTTGCTCTTGTTAATGGCTTGGATTGTTAATAAATCATCATAAATAGCTGTCTCAGTAAGTGGCTCCCTTAGGGCAGTACTCTCATCTATTAAAGATATTTTTTTCTCATCAACTATCTCAGAATCAATTACTGAAAATTTCTCATTGGTCTCAAGCAGTATCGGTTCTTCTACTGTAACAATCAGAGTATCATAGTCTTCTGTACCTATATGGTTTTTAACATAAAGTAGTACCTCATAGGCCTGGCCGGGAAGGTTTGGTAATTCAAACTCGATATACTTTTCTCTTGTGGTTAACGTATTCAGGCTCTGGATACCGTCTGAGTTTTCTGGATAGAGGACATGTGTATCTGAATCAGAAAAATTATAATCATCAACCAAAATCATATTAGGAGGAAATAACCACTTATAAGTCAGAGATCCATTCTGGGGTCGTGATCTGGAGGCATCAAGCACCACAGTCGTTAGTGCCGGTGCAGTAATATCATCTCCGAGATCTGATCGAACCTCTCCCGGTTTTAATTTGGCAAACTCTTCAGAGTAGATAATGTCTTGGGCACTTAAACCAAGAACAGCTAAAACATAAAAAATTAGTACAAGTAGCGCCCGAATAATTTTTCTTTCCCGGTATTCCAAGAATATTTACTATTCAAATGTTAAAAATTTGACCTGTAATTTAGACCAAACCAGACTTTTGAATCTGGCATCCAATTCCCCCTATCTTTCAAAGTTCCATTCTTTGATAGAGTGGTAAGACTAATCCCTATATCGTCAGATAGATTAAGGTTTAAACTTAGGATCGAGTTTAAACTAGAAATATATTGCAGTGAAATCTCATAGAACGGCACTCTTGAAATCTGTATAAAATCTAAAAAGGATAGCCTCTCAATAAATCTTGGTTTTTGGCCAATCTGACCAACCATGTCAAATCGGATGTAAAAAGAATTCAACATGGTAAAGGGCTCACCACTGCCATTGGACAAGTCTCTCTCATGCCACTCTATAGATGAACCTAATGAATCCTTTTTGATGCTTTGATCAAAGAAAGTTCTATCATATAATTCCTGATTATTTTTAGTCGCCGTGTGCCTTTTATCTTTCAAACGATGTGCAATTTTAAGGTAGTGATATCCTGGTGTGGCAGTCAATCTACCAATAAAGGATACCTTAATCGGGACTTGTACTGTAGTCGCAAGTAAGGCATAGCTATCTACAATATTTACATTACTTACACTATCTGGAATTTTTTCCCAGAAACTGACCAGTGATGAATCATTCGTTGATAAACCTTTAAGTGATGTTAACTTATTCCTTGAGCTCGGAGGATAAAATGTAAATCCCGCTAAAGCATGGAGGCTGGACTTCGTAGAAAAGAGATTATCTATATTCCCTCTTGCGTATAGACCTAAATACTCATCACTCGGTGTATCAACTTCATTATAATTCCCCGTACCAAAATCAAATGAAAACGGTACACGCAAGCCAAACTCTGATCTCTGCGTGGCTACACCTAGTTCGCCAGACCCTGCTAGCAAGCCCGGCAACCCTATTAAGGAGTTACCCACTCTGAAGTTTGATGCATATTGCAGTAGATTCGATCTCATTGAAAAAGATGAGAGGGACATTTTAAAATTATTTGCATGCCAAACAGAAAATTGGGATCCATACCCAGCCATTAGACGGTCTTTTTCACTCTCATGAAATACAGTCTCAGAGTCGCTGGTTAAATAATCATCTTTTTCAATTAAAACATTCTGTATATCTTGGCTAAATATCCAGTCCACTTTTTCACGATCAACAGTGGTAAAGTCAAGACCATTCCCGTACCATATTTCATGTATTTCACTATCATTACCTTTTTCCTGGACGATTATTACCTGATCGGTTGGCTTCATTTCCTGAATTAGATCTCCATAGCCATCATCTGTTGCATCACCATCACCGGCATCAGAATACTTTAATTTCATATAGTTTAATATCGCATCCTCCATAAGAATATGATAGGGCTGGTGGTCAACCTGCCATGCCGTATACTTTCTCTTATCAAGGGCAACAATTTCCGTCTCTTCAGCATCTTTTACACTGACTGTGACAGTCCCCGAAATAAATAATTTATTATCTTTGCTATCAACAGCTTTATATGAAAAATTATACGAGTTATCCTTGTCCTTATCTACAGGATTTTCAAAATCAGGTTCTCTAAGAAATGCAATGTCTCCTGCTCTTGTAATCTTAAAATGATCCCCATCATCGCTCTTGGTAATCTTGTATTTCACACTGGACTGATTAGCATCGGGGTCAATGATTTTTAAACGACCAAAAATCTTTCCAGCATTTTCAGGGTGGTCAAAAATCAGATTTTTATCTCCCTCAGAGACTGGGCTTTCATTTTGATTCTCGACATTCACACTTACTGTCCCCACAAATTTTTCTTTACCCGAGTCAGTCACCTGAACTGTGACAGTAAATGACTTTTCCTCTTCATAATCAAAAGAACGTTTTGCTATAAGATTCGAACCTTTAACCTCAAAGTCCTCTTTATTTTCTCTAGCAAGACTGTATTGAAACCTATCGTCTTTGTCAGGATCTTCAACTTCCAATTGTCCTATCACCGCACCCTGCGATGAATTCTCTTTGATGCTATTTGTTAAGAGATTTAAACCAGTCGGTGCATCATTCTCAGGACCGATATTTACCCGCACCTGACCCGTACCAGATACTGTACCTATATCCACTTTATATTCGAACTTATCTATCCCATTAACATTAGGGTTGGGAGTATAAACAATCTTATTATCCTGAATACTCACGCTGCCCATTTGCGGTTCAGATACAATCTCAATTAATAAGTTTGTCCTATCCTCAATGAGATCATTCTTGAGAACATTTATTTTTACAGTCTGATCTTCTTGGACCGATGCATTATCTGCCTTAACAGAAAACCCTGATTGTGCAATTACAGATGCCGTGGCTGAAAATAATAAAATAAAAAATTTTAATTTGGTAATCATATCATTTCCCAACTTATTTAAAAATTCACAGAGATATAAGGTGAGAGCATAAGAGTACCACCACCCTCTCCACTCTCATCAGCTCTCGCACCTGGGTACCACTGATACTTGCTATCAGAGTAATCTCGACTATCCTGGAATTCTATAAATGAATTACTTGGATACAGGGTACAGTCCAGGCCGATGTTGACCATACGGTATGCATTGTGCTCCAGACCAAAGCTATATGCCTTAAAACCACTGCCTGAAACATTTAGCTGGACATAGGCTTTTGAATTCTTATTATCTGTGACACCCTCAACTTTTACATAAACGCCAATGGCATCTGATCCTGTAACTCTATCTGTAACAGTAGATATATTATTATCATCAACTGTACTGTGGAGGAATTGGGTAAATGCCAGACCGGCTTTTAGTCTCATTGACGCAAAGGGCTCTATAACCTTAAGCTCTTTACCTTTTCCACTACGCGCTTTAACAATGCCTGTTGATGCACGTATAATTCCCTGATCAGCTGGTGAAAAATTTTCAATAGGGGCCACCATAGTCTTTTTCCCATCCCATTTTAATCTATCTAAGAATGCACGATCCTCTTCAGACAAATCTTTTATTTTTAGGATGATTGTAAAATTATCTTTTGCTCTTAGTAAGGTAACATTTTTCCTTGTGCGCTCACTTACCGTGGCCTTGACTGTACTGCCCGAAGCTGTATTCCACTCTCTACCTTTTTCCGCTTGTTTATGGGCCTTCTCATCTTTATCAACCACAATAGTTACACTACCATCTTCAAAATTTTGAAACATACCATTGTATTTACTACCATCGATTGTCCAGGTCCTACTTTTTGAAATTAATTTTTCAGCTTTAGCTTTGTCTTTTTTCTTGTTTTTTATTTTAGACCCATAGCTAGAGTCAACCTTCCTATTTATTTGAAAGGTATTACTCCAATATAATATTCCACTACTTGATGCAAGAACAGCGTGTTTTCTGCTAAACATATCTGCATGGTTATATTCCAGTCCATCCACATCCATGTAATTAATCTGGCCACCTAGTTTATGAGTATCAAACTTGAAACCAAAGCCCAGATTCCCTTCTAGGGGATGGCCAATACCCTCAGACACTGATTGAGTGTTTCCTGGCACAATAAGATATGTGCTTACAATATCATTTGATATACCCATCAGAAAATTTTCAGATAATTCTCTTGATAGACCTAAATCCGGGAGCCCTCTTTCCAAGCGAAAGGCAAGGCTACCATTCTTCTGACGTATAAAACCTCTTCCAGCCGTGCTAACACTTATCTGAGAATTAGACCACCAAAATGCGTCTCTAGCGTCTTTGAAGCTTCTCTCTTTAAATACATTATCTACCGTGCTAAACTGTTCAAGCTCAGACAGGTCTCTATTGCTGACATCTTTCCATTTATATTCACGGGACATGAGATTATTCAGCTGAATTGGATCCATTTTTTCCACTTCTTTCATATCAAAAGAAATATACTGACCCA
>CAZEER010000089.1:0-7503 GCA_964511215.1 uncultured bacterium
CGTCTATAGCGCCCAAATTCATTACTTAAGCGAGGTTTTAATACTGTTCCAGCATGTTCTAACACTTCAACTCTCGCATTCTCTATTGGTTGATTTGTTACTGCATCATATATGACACCAGTTATTTGAGCTGCATCAGTATAATAACCTATAGCACGATCCATTAAATAAATCATTGAAGGCATAGTTCTTTCGATTGTATTCTCGATTAATATGCTATCAGGTTGTAGATTAGATGTCCCACATTCAACAAGATACTGAATGCATCCTGTCTCTCTATAAAACCAATCATGGAGCTTACCATTTCGCGATCCACTAAAAACAGATAAGTAAGTACCCGTACCATCTTCTGTATTAATTAAACCTGCAAAATGATCTGCTATTGACTTCATGACTGAAAGATCAGGCGACTCTTTAACTTCCTCCCACTTCCAAGATGTAAAGACTTTTTCAGATAAATTTCCTGATCGAGAGCTGTGCCATACAATTGAAAATAAAAAATCATTTTCAAGTGCTAAATCTCTAACTGCAACCGCTTCATTTTCTGAGAATGGTTCTTCTCCTTTATAATAGTCATAGTGAGAGGCATAGTCAGAGTTATCTGGTTCAAGAAAGGTATCTCCAAAAACCCAATTAAATTCAAAATTTCTATTTAGATCGACTCCATCAATATCATTCCCTATCGAAGGATCATAATCAAAAATATTATTTGGAAAAGGTCCTTCAGGAGATAAGTCTCTTTTATTCTTTCTATAAGTAAGATCAAGTTCTTCATGCACAACATTTAACCCTTCAGGATTTGCAGTTGGAATTATCCAGATATCAAGGTATTGCTTTAATATATTCATATGTGATAGAATATTTGGATCTGGAAATAACAGATCATTTATTAGATCTAAAACAATTTCAATACCTAATATTTCTTCTGCATGTACTTGACCAATAAAAAGAACCCTTGGTTCATCCTCTTTCATATCAGCATTATCAGAAATTCTTACAGCTAGTATAGGTATATTTTCTTGTGTTGAGAATCCGATTGTATCTAAGTGAAACCACCCATCTAGCTCATCTAATTGCCTGAGGGAATCTAGATAGTTATAAATCTCATCAGTGGAATGATAGCGATCATCGAGTGATTGTGATTGCAAAAAGGAAAAATATATGATAACTAGAACTTTCTTCATGTATCACTTTATATAACTAACCTTACCTTTATTAATTATATTACTTGAACTGAAAAAATAAAAATAAATTCCACTTGAAACAGATTCTCCATATAGATTGGTTCCATCCCATGAAGCCTGTTTTACCCCTCCTAATCCAGGAAGTATAAGACTGTCAAATATAACCCTACCAGCTATATCATAGATTCTAAATTCAACCGGCGTTCTTTCTGGTACTTCAAATTCAAAATTAACTTTACCATTAAATGGATTAGGGTAAGCATCTCTTAATAAAAATTGCTCAGGTTTAGAACAATCTTTGCAAGATATATCGGACGAAAGAACACTCGCTTTCATTAATGTTCTACCATAATAATTTGCAAGGTCCTCTTTACCAGAACTTCTAAAATCAATCCAATCTAGGAAATACTCTTCACCAGAATATTTAGTAATATTGACATTTTGCTGTTTATGATATGCAATACATATCGGAATACCATTTACGTCGGTTGTCATACCCTCGCCTATAATAAATCCACTACCATATAAATCTACACCATTAATAAGTAACGGATCTTCATTGTAGTACCCTCTTTCATCTTCCCAAATAATTAAAAATTCATCATCCTGAATTAATTGAAGCTTTGGATTATACTGATCGGTAGTATCATTTGTGAATTGTAAGGATTGGTCTAACAGTGTTCCATTAGAAAGATCTATCACGTCTGCATATATCTCAAAATCCAATCCATTTCGATAATCTTCCCATGCTATAAAAGCTTTATTGCCTTCCTGATTAAATACAAATGACGCATTAACCTGATCATTGTCAGCTTCAACAATCGGTATACCTCCATCAATCCATAGAATATTACCCTCCCAGTCTATTGCCTGCGCATAAATATCAGAAAAATTACCATCCTGTATCCAAACGGCGAGAAGGCCCGTTCCATCGTTAAATGGCTTAACCTGTAAATATCTGGAATCAAACGATGTATTACTAAGAGAATTTCCATTAGGATTCCACCCAATTTCGATATTACCATTATCATCAATTTTAGAAAATTTTAGTGAAGCAGCTGGCCAAGCATCTTCCATCCAGAATATCATATATTTTTCATTTATTTCTGGATCTCGAATCACTGCCATAATATAATCATCACCATTAGAGTTAACTATTTCTACACCTTCAGTCTCCAGAATAATATTACCATCTGTATCAAGTTTTTGATAATATATATCATAATTAAAACCTCTACTTTCAGACCAAAAGCATCCGACACCTGCAGAAGTCTCCATTAATAGCGCGCTCCTCATATCAAAAACTGGCGACAGAGGTATACCTGAAGGATCCCAGACATTATTTAGTTGATCATCTATTCTATTGATTCGTATATATTTTGGTGATGATGAACCATCAAATGTTGCAGTATAAATACCGCTCTCTGCATAAAGGAAAGTTGGGGTCGAAAAATCTGTTTCTGATGACGAATTATCACTGAAGGTTAATTGTCTACCGTTAACATATTGTAAATCAAGGCTAGTCAATCTTGATCCATATATTTTTTTTGATTCTCTGTTATCTTCCCATATATGATAAATATCACCATCTCCAATACTAAATGTGTGGGTATAATTCACATCACCATCTAACCCTGACATAGCTGTGAGGCCATTATTTTCCCATTGCATTGAATAATCTATATCAATTTTTTGAATTCTTAAATCGATGCTGCCCAGACCTTGATCGCCATAAATAGCAAAAAGGCCATTCTGAGTATCTCCACTCAAAATAGGAGCAAATTGATATCCATTTGCAGATGAAATATAAGATGGCTCATCTAGACTATAATTACCACCAGAAGTAATATTTTGATAAAGAATATCAATATTAGGAAAAGTACCTCTTTCCCAGACAACACTGACACCACCTTCAGTACCCGCCGCAAATCTAGCACTAAAATCCACGTCATCAATGGGGTCCAATTTTATTCCATCACCCCATAGTTGTTCTCCCTCTAAACTTATTTTTTGAAAATACTGGTCACCATTGATGGGGTCATCTCTCAAATCTTTCCAATTAACAAAGACCTCACCAATGGAGCTTCTTTTTACTCTTGGCGCTGTTTGCAAAGCATCATATTCAGAAATTAATCTTGGTTCAGAAAATACCAGACCATCAGAATCAATAAACTGATATAGGACTCTTGAATTTTCATCTCCCTTTTTCCATGCTAAAAACGAGATGTTATTTTCTACAAACGTTGCACGTGGTTTTAATTCCTGCTCATCCGATGATGCAATAGGTAATCCATTATCTTGCAGTAGTCCTGACATAGTCATATCAAGACGCTGACCATATATATCGGCATTTGCCCCGTCACGAAAATCTGCCCAGGCGATAAATGCTTCATTGTTACCCGCGTATTCGATAGTCTTGGCATTCTGATTACCACCAGAAACAACTATTGGTAGACCTGTTCCCGGAGACACTATATCATGTCCCGCAGAAACATGTGTACCATAAATATCATCATCCACTCCTCCTCGTTTATCCTGCCAGGTTATAAAAGCTCCTCCTAGGCTATCGGTACACATATTAATTGTAATTTGTTTTCCACTTAGCTGAGCTAGTGCAACACCATTAGAATCCAAAAGGATTTCACCATTGTAATTGACATGTTGTAAAAATATATCACCCTCTGCATCAAAGCGATAATCAACCCAAGCAATAAATGCCCCGCCATTGCCATCGGTGATAGCCACAGGATCTTCTTGTCTACCGGGCAGATTAGTTATCACCGCCCCCATTTCACCCCAAATAAACTCACCATCTAGATTGACTTTATGGGCAAAAATATTTCTCATCCCATAGCGAGTATCCGACCAAACAAAAATAGTTTCACCCTGGTTTCCAGGCGCAACAGTTCTATACCATTCTATATGAACTCCTTGCCTAATTGGTGCTCCATCTTCGCTGTCAAATACTGATGCAAATAAACCAGAGATTAATAACAAAATTATATACACCGTTCTCATTATTTTCCTTTAAAATTATTTTTCAAATTCCAGAAATTATTTTTCAATAGTAATCTGCTGTAAACCCTCTCTAGTGCAGACAAGTAATTTATCACCCCAAAACATAGACATGTAAGAATAACCGATTGGAAAAATTCCTTTTTCTTGTGGTGCTAGAGGGTCAGATACATCATAGAGAGCAATCCCCTTTGGACCGATGGAAAGAGAAGCGATATTTTCCTTCACTGCGATATGATCCACAGTCAAATCCTTTGCAAAATATATTAATTCACCTGTACCATTAAAATTTTCTAGAGTTATGTAGCTAGCACCTGCATCATCACAAGCAACATACACTCCATTTAAACTCAGTGAAACTTTTTCAGCATTACCTTGGGTGTCGACTCTACCAATAAAAACTGGTTCAGCACCCAGAGAATCAATAGAGAATAATTCTACACCTAATTGGTCAACAGCCATAGCAATCATTGTTGATCCATCAGAATCGATTCCTAGCGGTTTACCAGGAGTATCTATTTCAGCTCCTCCATAGGGCGTCCATTGAATGAATTCAATGCCATATGAGTTAGTTGTATCAAGGTTGTAATAGTGCCATTTCATACCATCATCATTATCTGCTGAATACATTATAAATTGATCAATGTTAGATGGGAATGTTATAAAATCCTTTGTCTTTGCACTCATTATCGTATTACGATAAGCCAGAATATCTCCTCCGTCATAGTGGAAAATTTTGACATCTTTATTTGATTCTGAAGCAAATATTAGATTATTTGATTTATCCCAGTGAATAAGAGCTAAATCATCAAACTCCAAAAATGTTCCACCTTCTTCATACCCTGAGAAATTTTGCATCATAGACGAAGTAAGTAAGTCCCATACCTGAACTCCCGATTGACCTGCTGCAATTATAGCAGTATTGTCATGAATTGTTAAATCTCTTGCAAACCCACTCGTTTCCATTATGGAATCTATTCCTATAGACCATAAGTCTTCCACTTCAGGCTCCATACAGCTTTGTATAATTAAAAAAATAAGAGGTATGTACAATATGTATTTAGTAACGGTCATAAAACAAATCCCACTCTATGTTTATCCAGTATTGTAACTGCTTAAAACTTTTTAAATCTTTAACCCAGTTATATGCTGAGTCTGTATCTCTTATGCGATAACGACTCGATAACTTGATACTAATATTTTCACTGATATTATTTTTTATCCAAAAATCATATTTTGAATCAAGATGACTCCTTCCTGAATGCAAAATATCATTTGAATCTTCTGCATCATAAATTCTTTTTTCTGAACGGTAAGAAAAGCCATATTCTTTAGCCCATCTAATACCCGACTTTATTTTTAATGGTAAGTACATTTCAATTGTCCTGTATGACCTATTAAAACTACTGGGGCGTTCAGGTAATAAATAAGATTTATTGTTGGCTCTTCCCTGATTAATTTGGAATGATATTAATCCAATACGATTTATTTTATAGTTCAACTTTACTTTCATATATAGAATATCTAAATCAAATTCTGTAAATGGATTTAAATAATATCTTTGCAAATAACCTGGCCCAAAGTTTAGCCATACATACTTAGTTAGTATTTGTGTTAATGTTATGTATTGATTTCGATCAGTAAATAAACAAGGCTCAAGATTATTAATACTTATATCTCTATCAATATAGTATCTTAGATAGAATTGATCTAAATGGCGTACGGAATATTTAAGATTTTTGTATGACCCCCATCTGTAAGATATATCTAGCCCACCAGACCAATATTTTTTTTCAGGAGTATGTAAAAAGTTTGAATAAGAGTATAATCCTCTTAGAGAGATACTTTTTTGATCTAATTTCCAAATAATTTTTTTACCAGATATACCTATTCTCGATATGAAACTATCAAAAGTTGATGCCTGACCAAGCATTTTAGTATTACTATTTACGTGATTCAACTCATCATCAGAAAATCGTAAAACATTACTATCATATCCTCCTGAAAAAGACAGAGAGTACTCTAGTGGTGTTTTAGCAACTAAAATGGATAAACACACCATAACTTTTAAATAGAATTTTTTTTGCAGCATTAGTATACTATGAAACGTGTTAGAACAGTCTTACCCTTATCAGAAATTTCTATATTATAACGATGTATTCCTTTGGGAACTTTTATATCACATGTTCTCCACTTACCTGGAACTTTATCCATTCTACCAACGATTTGAGAGCCAGAAGATCTCTCTGTATTAAAATAGTATGTCCCAATTATTTTTGCACCTTCCTTTACCTTGATACGGTATGATTCCTCTTGCCCCATCATATCAGTAAACTGTAACCGAGTTAGAATGCGAAGTGTTTTCCGACCTCCTACTTCAACCTGCAAAGGATAAGAATTACTGCATTCAAAATAACTTATACTCTTTCCCCCTGTTTGTAGCTTAACCGCCTCTTGGTGAACCATTGGTAGTAAAACTTTTTTATTTTCGCCGACTGATTCAAAATCTTTTGTTAATACCCTTATTAGTACGGGATACTTCTGCTCATCATTTTGAATAAGATCTACAGTATGTGATCCTCTATCCAAATTAATAAAATAATTTCCAGAGTAAGTATATTTGTGTTTTGGGTGCTGTACCGATCTAATAGAATTTTGTATTTTATATCGATGTCTAACAGCTACAGTATCCTTACCATCAATCACAATACTATAATTAAAAGAATGACTTTTTTTCTTCTTTCTTAGTGCTGGATATCTTGATATGAATTCTAGTCGAGCTGGACCTTCAACTAAATATTGTATCCCATCATTATTAATCGGATAGTATAATCGCCTCTTACCATTTATTAGTAAGATTTCTTTTTCTTCACCGTTCTTTGATGGTTTCACCAGTTTTGCTTCTAAAACTGATATTTTAAAAAATAGCAATAATATAAAAATTCTAAAGTAGGCTATCTGGCTCATGTTGAATTAGGTGTTGTTTTATTTTTCTTTTACTCTGTAATCCTATAGCTATTACACTGCCGCTAACAATAATAAGACAAATAGTAGCTACCAATAAATTATAACGTTCAACCGCATAAAGATTACCAATTCCAATCTCTGGCAAAGGAATTGGCGCAAAGGGAATTTTCAGCTTTTCAGTAAGAGATCTTATGTTCAAAATATGGAGCCCTGGGACATTAACTTTTAAAAATTTTGTAAAGACTCCATCAATCCCACCAGGACGACCTATGTTAATAATATCTGCACGCTGGACCACACCTGGTGGTAGTAGTTTTAAATTAAAACTGGTTCCTAG
>CAZEER010000090.1:0-7055 GCA_964511215.1 uncultured bacterium
AATTCATTCTCATCAGCTTCAATAAGTTGACCACCATGGGGACCGCCTGAATTATTAACTAAAATATCTATTGGTTTCCCCAATGAGTTTAAATACAATTTCATTTTTTTTTTCAAATCTTCTGAGTCATCAAAATCAGCGCAAACAGATTCATGAAGTTGACCATTGCAAGTACTTAATTCTTGAATTGTTTTATCAAGTTTACTTTGATTACGAGCTATTAGTGTAATTGTACAACCCCGTTTGGCTAAAAGTAACGCCGATGCTTTTCCAATCCCATCTGTACTTCCACACACTAAAGCATGCTTATTATTTAAAGATATTTTCATGGTTTAAAATAATACCCCAGTTTTTGTTTTATTTTTTTTGGCAATTTTGGCAGTGTAGACCTTGAAATAAAAAATGTAGATAGATCTGCTAATTCTGTAAAAATCTTATGATTGTCTACTGTGGATTTTAGATAAGTATGTCCTGATGACCCGCCAGTACCAATCTTTGAGCCTATCATTCTCCTAACCATCTGTACATGTCTCTGCCTCCATGCCGTAAGAAGTTCATCTATATCGATAAGACGAGATAATAGGTTAAAAGGTGAATGTAGAATAGGTTCATCACGATATAAAAAAATAAGGAGAGCAGCCTGAGTTGCTCGATGTGATAATCTTTTCTTTTTCTCTTTAATTAATTTATTGTGTTTTAAAGGATCTATCATGGCTTCAAAAGAGGCAACGGCATGATGGTGTTCTGCTAAATGGTATTGAACTTCTTTTTGAGAATAGTTCGGGTTCTGGCGAATTACTTTTTTTTCTTCATTCAGCATGGACCTCACAGCATCTGTGTATTTTTCCCAAAAATTGAATCCCTCAAAAGAAAGAAATGGTGTCCGCTCTAGCCAAATCTGTAATAATTCAAATAAAGATTTTTCAATTTCAGCTTTTTCAACACTCTCCCTTTCTTTTTCTGTGATTAAGGACTTATAATCATCTTTCCCATACTTAATTCTACCTTCCTGCAGAAGACCTAATTTATTTTCTAATAATCTAAATTGAGCACTCTGAAATCCCGAAGCAGGAAAAAGGTCATCTCTAAATTCTAGAAAATCCATTGCGGTCATTGTCTCAAGAACTCTGATCTGATCTATAAGGATTTTTTGGATTTCAATTATTCTATTTAATCTAGAAACCGAGAGACTTACATCAGGCTCCAAAACTGATTTTTTATTGAAAATCTTTATAATTGAATCTAACTCATGAAGAATTTGTTTAAACCATAATTCATAGGTCTGATGTACTATAATGAATAACATCTCATCATGAGCTGGCGCTCCACGCTTGGCACTCTTCAATATTTGGTTATTTAATAAATTTTCAAGACCTAGATAATCATTATAGTTCAATAGTTTTTTATTTTTCATTATTAATCCCATTCAAAACCGGTTACACTATCAGTTTTGGCACTTATTTCAATTGTATTATAATCTTGCATTTCTGATATAAAATAATATAAAAACTTGGTTAATTCTTTGTCATCAAGCCAAACTGAATCAGGTAATCCAAATGTTTCAATAACTTCATTTTCAGATGGACTCTGTTTTAAAAATTCCCAAATATCAAATTCAGACATGTAGCCTAATGTATATAAGGTTTTTTCATTTGGTACAATACTAGCAGTTTTTGTTAAAGGCATAACTATTGGCTTAGGTGGTGGCGGTGATACACAACTGATAAAAAATAATATAAATAATACACGAAAGTACATTGCCAGAAAATACCTAGGAAAAATTTGTTCAATCAATAAATTATATTTATTAGAAAACTTGGCTTTTTTGAAAAAAAAATTAGTTTTACTTTATCTTTACCAATTTAAAGGAATATATATTTATGTCGAAAGTGGATAATAAGGATAGATTTTATTATAACAAAAATTTTTTAAGTAGCGAATCAGGAAGATCGCTTAGGATATTATCTGAATATTATGGGCCCCTACAGAAAATCGATCGCAATAAAATTTCTGAAACTATTGTATTCTTTGGCTCTGCGAGACTATTATCAAAATCAAATGCTCTTAGAAAGCTTGAAGAAATAACTCAATCAAAAAACACCGAGGAATTAAAAAAAGCTAAAATCGACCTAAAAATGAGCCGATATTATGAAGACGCACGAACCCTCGCGAATAAATTTACAAAATGGAGTAAAAGTTTAAAGTCTACTAAGCATCGTTATATTATATGCTCTGGTGGAGGTCCTGGTATTATGGAAGCTGCAAATCGAGGAGCTTCTGAAGCAAGTGGCCTAAATATTGGTTTTACCATTTCTCTACCAAATGAGATATCTGGAAATAAATGGATTTCTGATGATCTGAATATGAAATTCCATTACTTTTTTATGCGTAAATTCTGGTTTCTGTATTTGGCAAAAGCTTTAATTGTCTGGCCAGGTGGCTTTGGAACGTTGGATGAAATCATGGAAGTTTTAACATTAATTCAAACAGAAAAAATAAAAACACCTTTGCCAATTGTTTTGTATGGAAAAGAGTTCTGGGAAAAAGTAATAAATTGGAATTATCTAGTAGAGATTGGAACAATTTCAGAAGAAGATTTGGCATTATTTCATATATCAGATGATATCAATGACGCATACAAATATATTACTAACTCTATTAATAATAATGATTTGAAAGGACCAAACTTTTAATGCAACGAATCTTATTATTTCAATTTTTTATTTGCATTTTGATTGCACAGACTGAGCCTGTTAAGGATCTCCATACAAATGCTCCAAGAGTATGGGCATTAAGCAATGCGATGGTGCATACTGAACCTGGTGACTCCATTAAAGATGCTACTATTGTAATAAGAGACGGTAGAATAGAGAAAGTTGGGCGTTATATAAAAGTACCACTAGATGCTTTCGAAATCGATATGGAAGGTGCCTACATTTATCCGGGTTTTATCGATGGCTGGTTAGAAGTGAAGCAAGATGAAAAATTGAAAAGTCCCAATAACCATTGGAACAAAAAGATAAAACCTGAATATCGAGCGAAAGATGATCTAAATATAAAAGAAAAAGATTTAAAAGCATTACGATCAATTGGTATCACGGCCGCTCACATAGTTCCTGAAAATGGAATTTTCAAAGGTACCTCAGACCTTGTTATTCTTAATGAAAAAATGATTTCCGTTGCAAAAGATGTCGCACAAATATTAGAATTTAAAACTACAGGATGGTCTGATAAAAATTATCCAAATTCTTTATTAGGTGTAATTGCAGTTATCAGGCAGACCTTCATTGATGCACAGTGGTATACTAAATCCTTAGCCATTATTAATGAATATCCTGATGAAAATGAACCTCTAAAATTGAACCCGGCACTGATCTCAATAGCAAAATTTCAAACGGATAGACGTCCAATATTGTTCATGACTAAAGAAGAACATGGTGCCCTAAGATCATTGAAAATTTCAGATGAATTCAACCTCAACCCTTGGCTTCTTGGAAGTGGATTTGAATATCGACGACTTGATGAAATTGCTCAAAAAAACCCATTCATAATTTTCCCCTTAGAGTTTCCAGCAAAACCAAAAGTTAATGATCCATTTATTGCACTGCAGTATAATACAGAACAATTGAAACATTGGGATATGGCTCCCGATAACATAAAAAAGGTTTTTGATAAAGGTCTGCGCTTTAGCTTCACTTCAGGAACATTAAAAAATAAAGCTGAATTCAGAAAGAATATTCAAAGAATAATTGATCGGGGGTTACCAAAAGCGGTTGTATTAGCAGGGCTTACCACATACCCTGCTGAAGCTATGGGGCTAGAAAAAGTTTTAGGTAAAATCCAACCTGGATTCATGGCAAATCTTGTCATATCTGATGGTGATTATTTTAATACTAAAAGTAGAATCACAACTCTATGGCTAGCAGGTAAGGAATATTATATTGCTGAAAAGTTTAAACCCAAATTAGTTGGTGATTGGGAATTGAATATTGAAGATAAAATATTTGAACTATCATTTTCAACCTTAAAACCAAAAGGGAAAAATATTCAAAATAAGACTACTACTAAAAATGAAAAACTTGAAGGGAAATTGAATTATGAGAATACTAATCTTAATCTGATTGATCTAGAACTCTACAATACTACTGTAGAATTCAAAATAAAAGGTGATTTCATGAATAATGATGCAACTTTAGCCTTTAAAGGTCAGATTGATAAAGAAAAAATTATTGGAAAAATTTTTGATGGTAGTAGCCTCATGTCTTTTCGCGCAAACCGAAAAAATAAAGGGAAAATCATAAAAAGAGAAAAAGAATCAGCAAGTAATAATCAATTATTTTCCCCAGAAGGGACTTATGGTTTAGATAAAAAACTTCTTACACCCAATGCTGTATTAATTGATAATGTCACTGTCTGGACTTGTGGTACAAAAGGGATGTTAGAAGATTGGGACATCCTATTTGTAAATGGCAAGATTGATAAAGTAGCGCCTGATATCAGTGTACCAATTGGTAGTGCATTAATAATTGATGGTACGGGTAAGCATGTTACTCCTGGCTTAATTGATTGTCATAGTCATTCAGCAGCATCATCTATAAATGAAGGATCACAGGCAGTAACAGCTGAAGTACGGATCAAAGATGTGCTTTACGCAGATGATATTAATATTTACAGACAATTAGCTGGAGGATTAACCACCGCAAATGTTTTACATGGATCTGCAAATCCAATAGGTGGACAGAATGCGGTTATAAAACTAAAATGGGGGTCTACACCTGATGACCTAATTTTTAAAAATGCACCCGAAGGAATAAAATTTGCTCTTGGAGAAAATGTGAAGCAGGCTAACTGGGCAGGTAATGGTAGGTACCCTCAAACCCGCATGGGTGTTGAACAAATTATTAGGGATGCCTTTCGAGCTGCTCAAGATTATAGACACCGCCACAAAACCTATGAACGTAACACAAAATCACAAAGAAAAAAGGTTCCACCTAGAGTGGATCTTGAGCTCGAGGCACTTGCAGAAATTTTAGAAGGAAAGCGCCTCCTGCACTGTCATTCATACAGACAAGATGAGATTTTGATGTTAACCAGGATTGCGGAAGACTTTGGATTTAAAATTGCCACATTTCAACATGTATTGGAAGGTTACAAAGTTGCTGAACGTATAGCTGAACATGGTGCTGGTGCATCTACTTTTTCAGATTGGTGGCAGTATAAATATGAAGTGATTGATGCTATACCTTATAATGGAAGTTTAATGGCAAAAAATGATGTGCTAGTTTCATTTAATTCTGATGATGACGAACTCGCACGAAGAATGAATACTGAGGCAGCTAAAGCTATCAAATATGGTGGTCTTAGTGAAATTGAAGCACTCAATCTTGTTACTATTAATCCTGCAAAACAATTAAAAATTGATAAATGGGTAGGCTCTCTAGAGGAAGGGAAAGATGCCGACTTTGTAATCTGGGATGGACCACCTCTATCAATTTATTCAAAGGTCGAAGAAACATGGATAGATGGGACACGATATTGGTCTATTGATGAAAATAAGCAACTTGAGGAGAGAGATAAAAAGCTTCGAGAAAATTTGATAAAAAAAATACTAGCTTCGAAAATATTAGATTTAGGAAAAGACATAAAACCTCAAAGTATAAACCCCAAAACTAAACATAATTGCTTAATGAAAGATGATGAATTGCATGTACAGGACTTTATTGAATGAAGAAGATCATTTTATTTGTTTTTGTCTCCCTCCTTTTTTCAAATAATCAGATACCTGGAACTGATCAAAAAAGACCAATACTTTTACGTGGAGGTACTCTTCACACAGTTGTAGGAGATATCCTAGAAGAGCATGACCTTTTATTTGCAGAAGGAAAGATAATTACTGTTGAAGAACAAATACAGCCTTCGCCTGGAACAGATGTATTTGATATTTATGGCAAACATGTAGTGCCTGGGTTTATTGCTGGTTATACTAGAATAGGTCTTACAGAAATATCTGCGGTTAAACAAACCAACGATCATTCTGAGGCTGGAAATATCAACCCAAATGTAAGAGCAAATGTAGCCTACAATCCTGACTCAGACTTAATTCCTGTTACTCGCTCAAATGGTATATTAATAGTTAATTCTTCTCCTTCATCAGGGAGAATACCTGGACAATCATCGGTTATGTTGCTTGATGGATGGACATGGGAGGATGCAACATTAAAACATCCTGCTGCACTAAACTTAAATTGGCCCAATATGCGTTTTGATTTTAGAAAAAGTGCAAAAAAGAAAGAAAAAATACAGAGAGATGAATATAATAAATCAATAAGAGAAATAAATTTATTAATAAGAGATGTTAAGGCATATAATCTTAGAAAAAATGCAAAAGAAAGAAAAGCAGAGAATAAACAAGAAAGTGATCTCAGATTAGAATCGATGATTCCTTTTATAATTTTTAAAGAGTCAATACATGTAAAAGCAAATGATGTACGTCAAATTGAAGCTGCAATAAAATGGGCAAATAAACATGAACTTAATATTGTAATTGTTGGTGGTCGCGATGCCTGGATGCTTTCCGAATTATTAGTAAAAAATAATATACCAGTGATATTACTAGGTGTTCAGGTAACACCAAGGCGTAGGTTTGAGCCGATCCATTCTCCCTACAAAGCTCCTGCCATACTCTATGA
The DNA here is from genome assembly GCA_964511215.1 of uncultured bacterium. Lineage (GTDB taxonomy): Bacteria > Fidelibacterota > Marinisomatia > Marinisomatales > UBA1611 > CAZEER01. The sequence continues at coordinate 6,690 of CAZEER010000090.1, forward strand.
AGCTGGAGTACATTTCTGTATATCCCTTGATCCTGGATATCCCATGGATGGTCATGTTCGAACTTTACCAGATGAAGCCATGCGTGCTCTGACATGGGGATTACCTAAGGATCAGGCTCTTCGTTCTATTACACTTTCCGCTGCTGAGATTCTTGGTATTGACGAGCAGGTTGGATCATTGGAACCAGGAAAAGATGCAACTTTTTTTATTGCAGATTCTGAACCGCTTACCCAAACCACAAACCCAATAAAGGCTTATATTCAAGGTCGTGAGATAGACCTTTCTGATCGCCAAAAGGAACTCTGGGAGAAATACAAAGAGAAATATCGTCGTTTAGGCAGGCTAATAGACTAAGTCTGATATGT
>CAZEER010000091.1:0-7039 GCA_964511215.1 uncultured bacterium
TTTGGATGCTTGGTGAAAGTATATCTGATATTGGTTGGCCAGCATGTGGAGAAATTGACATTATGGAGCATGTTGGTTTTGATAATGGCATGGTGCATGGATCGATACATACAGATGCATTTAATCATATGAATAATACACAAAAATCTGGTTCGAGATTTGTAGATACTGCAACGGACTCATTTCATGTATATTCACTTGAATGGACTCCAAATTATTTACGTTACCTCATTGATGATAATGCTTATTTTTTTGTTTATAATGATAGTGATGGTGACGAGGCAAAATGGCCATTTGATCAACAGCATTATCTAATATTAAACTTGGCCGTTGGTGGTGATTGGGGAGGAGCTCAGGGAGTGGACCCAAATGCCTTTCCAATGAAAATGGAAATTGATTATGTTAAAATATATAAAAAGCAAGAAGGGGCGAGTGATCTTCAAGTTACTTTTCAAGTTGATATGAAAAATGAAAACATTAGTGGTACAGGTGTGTGGTTATCGGGCGGGAACATAAGTTCGGGACAACCTGGAGGACTACAGATGCATCCACAAGAAAATTCAGATATTTGGCAGATCACATTGACCCTTCCTCCAAAATCTAATTATACTTATAAATTTCGAAATGGCTATCAGCCCAATTCTTGGTCTGGAGGCTGGGAAACACCTGGCTCTGAGTGTACGACTGGAGAGTATAATGATCGACATCTTAATGTGGGATTCAATGATACAACTCTTACCGCAGTATGTTTTAGTGAGTGTACATCATGCGATTAATTTTTTATGTTTTATTTTTTTGTGGAATTGTTCTTGGGCAAGGATTTGTGCATGTAGAGGATGGTGAAATCGTTGATGGGAATGGAGATCCGATACTACTTCGCGGATTTGGATTAGGTGGCTGGCTGGTTCCTGAGGGATATATGTTACATAATCTTGGCTGGATAGATGGATTTGAATCTCCAACACAAATTGAAGGTCATGTAGAAGCACTTATAGGGGAAGAATTAGCTGAACAATTTTGGGTGGAATATAGAAATAATTATGTTGCCCAAGCAGATATTGATCAAATTGCAGAATGGGGTTTTAATCATCTAAGAATTCCTTTTCATTACAAGCAATTTTACAGTGAATCAGATTCTGAAGTTCCTATTGGTTATGCAATCATAGATACCTTAATAACCTGGTGTGAGCCTTATAATATGTATATTATATTAGATATGCACTGTGCTCCGGGTGCTCAGAATAGTGGTCCAATAAGCGACAGTGATGGTACCGCTAGATTATGGCTGGAAGAAGAAAATAAAGAACTTACTATCCAAATATGGAGAGAAATTGCTGATTATTACTCTGATGAAACATTAATAGCTGGGTACGATTTGATCAATGAGCCGGTTCTTCCCAGCGGTGTAAGCCTGGAGGAATTCAGACAACTTTACATTGATATTACCGATGCAATTAGAGAAGTTGATACAAATCATATTGTTTATATTGAAGGGAATTGGTATGGGACTGATTTTTCTGGGTTGACCCCTCCTTGGGATGGAAATATGTCGTACTCCTTTCATAAGTATTGGAGCGAAACCACATTAGCAACTATTCAATCTTATATAAGTATGAGCCAGCAATATAACATTCCTTTATGGATGGGGGAGTCAGGTGAAAATTCAAATAGCTGGTACTATGAAGTTTTTATAGAGCTTTTAGAGGCGAATAACATTGGCTGGAATTTTTGGACACACAAAAAGGTAGAAAAAATTTCAAGTCCATTTTCTGCTATTGTAACACCACAATATCAAACGCTGATTAATTATTGGAGTGGTAGTGGAGCAGAGCCGTCTGCTACATATGCACAGGCAGCTCTTTTAACATTTGTCAATAGTTTAAAAATTGAGAATTGTGCCTTTTCTCCTGGGGTAATAGCCTCTCTCACAGATCCTGAATATGGTGAGATTTCTAAACCGTATTCTACTCATTCTATACCAGGAATTGTACCAGCAGTGGAGTATGATATCGGAGCATGGGGGATATCCTATACTGATAGTGATTACTATAATAATGGAGATGGAAATTACAATGATGGGTGGACATTCAGGAATGATGGTGTCGATGTGGAGTCAAATGGAAATCAGAATGGTATGCCCTACAATGTAGGGTGGACGGAAGCTGGAGAGTGGTTGGGTTACACTATTGAAGATGTAACTCCTGGCACATATGATATTAACATTAGTATTGCATCTACTTCATCAAATGGAATGTTTTTTGCCCAGTTAAATGGAGAGAATCTGTCTGTGGTTCAAGTCCCTAATACTGGTGGATGGTATAACTGGCAAGATGTAACCATACCTTCCGTAGAGATAATCGAAGGTTCGAAGTTTTTCAAAATTCAAATTGTGCAGGCAGGTTTTAATATTGAAAGTATTGAATTTCAGCAGGTGATGCAAAGCGTTGAACAAAACATAATTTCAGATAATTTTTCTTTAGGGAAGCCCTATCCAAACCCTTTCAATCCTAGAGTAGGAATTGAACTAACCCTCGATTCATCAGATAGCTATGATGTGTCTATTTACAATTTGAAAGGAGAGAGAATAAAAGATTGGAGTTCTGTCAAATTAGATGCAGGCAAACACACCCTTCATTGGAATAGCATGGATGAGGATGGGAATATATCTCCAAGTGGAGTTTATTTTTTTACTGTAATGGGGAAAAATAAAAGAGAGCATCGGAAATTATTGTTGATCCGATAGTTGATATATTTTATCGTAAATGTTGTAACTTTAATATACTCGTGGAACAAAACACTTTTTTATTTGTATTAATAATTAAATAAATCGAGGAAAATAATGGATTTTAAATTAAAGATTTCTTTATTTGCGTTGCTTCTTTTGGCTGGCTGTAGCAATCTTTTAAAAGAGCCAAATGGTCTATCAGATGCTGAAGTTATTGAAATGATACAGAACGCTAATAAAATGGAAGTGTCGATAGAGAATATTCCCCTTCGATCACGTGATGTTGTAGAGCAAGAATATTATGATTATATGGACATGGCTGTCTGGGAGGCTTCTGGTCTTGGATATCAGGTGGATCTCGCCGGTCTTGGACATCGTTCTGGCAATCGAAATGAAGTTTATTTTAATTCGGAAGGTAGAAAATTAGATCCCACTGATTGGGGAAAAGATGGTTATGATAGGGATGGTTATGGTAAAGAAGATTGGCAATGTTTTGATCTAGTTTTTCCAATTACTTTTGATATGCCAGATGGCACATTTATAACCGTTGAGAGTGATGAAGAAGAAGAATGGGTCGAAATCAAATCTTGGTATGATGCTAATCCAGATTCAGAAGAAAAACCATCAATGCAATTCCCAGTGGTTATATTTTTTGATGAAGAATCTATTACAATCAATAATACAGAACAGATGAGAGCAGCGTACTCAGAGTGTCATTCTGATCGGGAGAAAAGAGATGGGTGGGGCAGAAGAAGGGACTGCTTTGAACTTGTATACCCTGTAACATTTATCATGCCAGATGGTTCCAGTATGACTGTAACCAGTAATGATAACGAAGGTTGGACTGCTCTAAAAAATTGGTATGAAGAAAATCCTGGTTATGAAGAAATGATGCCAGAATTTCAATACCCCATGGATATTGTATATCAAACAGAAGATGAAGATTCAACAGTGACGATAAATAATGAAGAAGAAATGTTTGCAGCTAAAGACGAATGTCGTGATGAGTGGGAAGAAGGCTATGGTAGAGAATGTTTTGAATTAGTCCTTCCTGTTACCTATGTGATGCCAGATGGTTCCACGATTATTGTAGAAGATGAAGGCGGCTTCAGGGCTATAAGAAACTGGTATATTGACAATGAGGAATATGATGAGGAAAAACCAGAGATTCAATATCCTGTTGATATTCTATATCAAACAGAAGAAGGTGATGAAATAGTGACCATCAATTCTGAGGAAGAAATGGAAGCGGCTAAGCAAGGATGCTGGGAAGAATGGGAAGAAGGTGATGAAGAAGAATGTTTTGAATTGGTACTACCAGTAACCTTTGTTATGCCAGATGGTTCCACTATTACTGTTGAGGATGAAGAAGGCTGGTACTATGTTCAAAGATGGTATGAAGACAATAGTGATGTGGAAGAAGAACCGGGTTTACAATACCCAGTAGATATTATCTACGAGCTAGAAGATGGTGAGGAAACAGTCACCATTAATTCTGAGGAAGAAATGGAAGCTGCATATGAAGAATGTGAGGAAGATGAGAACTAAAACGAACTAATAATCCAATCTGCAAAGATTAATAAACAGTTCCAATTTGAGACTTTGTATTTTTTATAAAACAATTATTATTTAATATAAAAACTTTACTTAATGTGAGTATTTAATCAAGCATTAACATAGCTTAAATGCATAGAATCGATACAAAGTACTTAAAATATATTTTAATTTTTTCAATCAATCTGATGTTTGGGCAAGGGGCATCCAGTGTGAGTGGGTTTGTTCGTAATGATGCAACAGGAGAACCGATTTCTTATGCAAATGTATATATAAGTAATTCCACTATGGGTGCAGCAACAAATCGTGATGGGTATTTTGTTATTTCAGATGTCCCTTTAGGGTTATACGAAATTAATGCATCGATGATGGGCTACGGAGTGTATAAAAAAGAAATTGATCTTTCTTCTGGAAAGCCTTTACGTTTAGAAATAAGAATGGAAGAAGAAGTAATAAAAACTTCGGAAGTATTGGTCACTGCGGAACGACAGAAGTTTGAAAGATCCATGGAAAGTAGTCAAATTGCATTGGATCTTAGAGAAATCAATTCTGCTCCTGCATTTGTGGAGCCAGATGTATTTCGTACATTGCAAATGTTACCTGGTGTCCAAACAACGAGTGATTTTTCGAGTGCTCTTTATGTAAGAGGAAGTACACCAGATCAAAATCTAATCATGTTGGACGGTATTGCTATTTACAATCCTTACCACCTGGGTGGAATATTTTCTACATTTAACACAGATGCCATCAAGGAAGCAGATTTTCATGCTGGTGGATTTCCAGCAAGGTATGGTGGAAGAATGGGTGCGATACTTAATGTAATTAATCGAGAAGGGAACACTGGAAAGGTGACCGGTTCTGCAAACATTTCACTGATTTCAAGTAAGGCTCTTTTAGAAGGTCCTATTCCAAAATGGAAGGGTATGAAAGGATCATGGATGATTTCTGGTAGGAGGACTTATTTTGATAAGGTAGTGAATGCACTAAAGATTCCAATTGGGGAAAACAGAGATGGAACCGATACTTATTTCCAATTTCCTTATTATTTTTATGATTATCAGATAAAAGCTAATTTAGATATTAATCAAGATCATCGTTTGACATACTCTCGCTTTTATGGAGATGATGTTTTAAATTTTTCATTTGATGACCCTGTTGAAGCTGTAAGTAATGACAATGTTACTGTGAATCAAGAATCCACCTTTGGCGTAGAATGGCCTTGGGGGAATCATACGAATGGCCTTACCTGGAGATGGATCATCTCTCCAAAAATGATAGCAAAAACATTTATATCGAATAGCCGTTATCGTTTTGACTTTGATCTTTCATTCCAGGATAAAAATACCTACATATATTCTGATTCAACGGTGATCAATTTCACAAACTTTTCCTTCAATATATATGATATAATTAAGGATAATACTATAGAGACAGAACTAGAATGGAAACACTCAGAAAATCATGAGATTACAAGCGGATTCCAAATAAAGAGCATAGATTTTGATTTGGGACTTAGATTTGATATAGCTACGCAAGACACATCCTTTTCATATACTCCTCTTGATTTAGAGGAAGCAACTAGGGAAATATCATTATTTGTGCAAGATAGATGGGATTTTTCAGATAAGTTGAAATTAAGAGGTGGGATTCGTGCAACGGACTATAATTTGCATGATAAATTGTATATGGACCCTAGATTAGGAATCAAATATCATATTTCTGATGATATTGCTTTGAAAGGGAATTGGGGTATTTATCACCAGTTTCTAACCACCGCAAATAATCAGGACGAGAACCTCAGACTAGTGGAACTTTGGCTTGGTATTCCAAAGGATAAACCAGCTAGTTTATCCCAACATATAATTGCGGGTATTGAATACATGTCTCCAAAAAATATTTTTTATAGGTTGGAGATCTATCAAAAGGATTTTGATAATTTACTTACCCTTAAACAAGAGAATACCAATACGATTGAGGGAACAGCGCCTGATTCAACCACCAATGAATTCTGGGATACGAGAGGTAATAGTAATGGTATCGAATTCTTGATAAAAAAATCATCAGGAAAATTTAATGGTTGGTTTGGTTATACATATTCAAAGACCAAGTATTACACAGAACCAAGTGGTTGGCATTACCCAAATTTTGATAGAACTCATACTTTAAATATGGTAGCAAATTATGAATTGAACTCTGATCTAGAATTGAGTGCAGCATTAACCCAGTCGAGTGGTAATCCTTATACAAATATTTTAGGACGTGTTTATGACTGGGAACAAAATCTGAATAGCAATACCTTTTGGTATCCGGTGGATAATTATATAATTGGAGAGAAAAATACTGAGCGCTATGATGATTATTTTAGAGTGGATATAGGCATGACTAGGAAAGGTGGGAACCTTTTTGGTCTTGAGTATGACACTTACTGGCAGGTTATGAATTTAACTAGGCATGTAAATATTTTGAGTTATGGATACCGAACTAAGATAGATCCCCTTACAGGAGATCAATTGGGGGTAGAACGTCGGCCTGTGCCAATGTTCCCACTTATTTTTACTTTTGGAGTAAAATTTGAATTTTAAAAAATTATATCAAATGTTTATGCTTTCGCTGATACTCTTTATTTGTGGATGTTTAGCTGATAATCCATGGGAAGAATTAGAATCAGATTATGATCATATATTAAATGTTTTTGGGCTTATTAATTTAGATTCTTTGCAGTCTAGTTACGTTGGTTTATATAGTACAACTGACTTGGAT
>CAZEER010000092.1:0-6757 GCA_964511215.1 uncultured bacterium
AATTATCGGTATCAGCGAAGGGTTAAACCTGATCACTTCCTTATGAATAAAGAAGAAGATGCTTGCACTGATAATACTAAAAAGGATCCATAATGGAATGGCTTCAAATGCTCCTCTATTTTGAGAAGTAATTGCGAATCCAATAAGTAATAAATAACTAATTCCTAATGGTAATCTCTTTTGCCAATTATTGGTAATATAACTCATACAAAGTACAATCGATAAAACATCAATAAATATATTTATATACTCTGATAATGAATTGTATACCTGTCCCCACATTGGAATTCTATCATTTAACGGCCACCAGTATCCAAATTTTGGCCCTAAGGTAGGATATAAAGTGGTTAAAACACTATAAATACCTAAAAGAAACAGTCCAATATATACTCCATTTTCTATACGTGTTCTTCCATGAATGGGCATAATATTGCGGATCATATTTTGAGATGAACTAATAATAATGGCTTTAATTAGTGATCCAAATAAAATTCCAATAGCACCAATTAATATTGCCTGATATAATTGATCACCATACGGCTGCTCAGTCTTAAAATTAAAAAGTCTATTTGGCATATCACTCCATAAATCAATAATCCCAATTACTGATAAGAATAAAAATATTTGTATAAACAATTGGGTATTGAATTCTTTTTTTGTCCAGCGAATAGTACCATAGATCAGTATATATGCCAGCGAAAATGTTTTCACCAACCCTAGGAGAATTTTTAACGGATTCCATTTTGTTTTCTTGTCTTCTTCATCCCTCTTCCATTCTTCTGGCACAAAAACAGAACGACGTGAACTGGAAATATTGTCTCCAGCTAAGTTAACAGTTATCCTGAGTTGACCTTCATCCATAATTAAAGTTGTGGTGTCTTGAAATATAAACTGCCAATCTAAGCGATTTGGTTTTTTAAATGAATTTGCTTCAAGTTCTTTAAAGGTACTTCGGTCCATATCATATTGACTAACAATGTGTTCTATAACTATAGAACGAGCTTCTTCTTCATTTAAGGAAATACTCTCTCTATCCTCAGGAAGCTGATGCCAGATTACAGTTCTTTCACCTGATGGGTTAACAAAGCATGAGTATTGTTCAGCTCTTTGGGCAACATCTCCTTTATATTTTCTATATCTAACCTCCCAAACAGGTACGCTAAGGTATATTCCACTGAGTTTATGGTATACTTCACTGCCATACTCCTGCCATATAAATCTATCATTTTGCCCTTCAAATGAATTGTGTCTTGTTTCCATTGTCCATTGAGAATCAGGAATAAATCCAAAATCCAATAAAGCTTTATCTGCTATTACAATTGCCTCCTCTTTTGAAACTTCCATCTTAGGTTGATCCACATCAAATCGTATCGAAGCTACCAAAAGAATTAATCCTACGATGCCAATTGCAATTAAATTTCTATAGTTTACTAAGGTTGATTGTTTTTCTAACCCAGCCTCGTGGATTAAGGTTTTGGGGAAATCTTGCGGTGCTGGAGGGATCTCCCACTCTGAATTATTGAGATGACCAATATTAATTACCCATCTACGAGATTTAAAACGAAAATAAAGTACAACCCAGAGAGGTATCAATAAAAATAAAATAACCATAAACCTTTGAAAAACTATTCCTGGTATCTCAGCTGTGAATAATTGTAAGGAAATCATAGCTACATCATATGCATAATGCATTATTATTCCAGCAAGTAGGCCAAAACGAAGATAAATAAAACCAAATAAAAAAGAAGGTATCATAAGCTCTATCAACCTTGCATATGCAGGTTGGACAGGATAATTCGCATGTGCAGCACCAAAGATGATAGCCTGTAAAACAAATGCAACACCTATAAAAAGATTCCGTTTACCGTAGCGATCACCAATTAATGCGGCACCGGCCAATGGCACAGCACGGAAAAGACATTCCTCCCAAAATCCAGCACCTAATGAAATACCAATTGACGTGAGCCAAGGAAAATATGCTGCAAGAAGATTTGGATCATAATTTGTATCCGCCGGTGCCCACCAGCCAAGGTTCTTTGTTACAAAAGTATAGAATGCGATTGCATAAAACATAAAAATCCCCGTTGCAAGGTAACCACCAAGAGTTTGACCTAGAACCCTAGTAGAAGCTCCTGCACCCTCTGACCATAGTCTCCAAAATTGGAGATGATTAGGGAATGCTTTCCGAGTAAGTGACTCCGCAGCAATAAAGGATAATGTATAGAGAGATGATTGAAGTACAAAAATCAACAGTAATTGTACTATTATCTCCGTCATGAAACTATTCTCGCTTACAGCAGTATCATACCCCATCCACATCATCGGAATAAAGTTTAATTGTATAAGGACTTGAAATAGTCCAACCAACATCCCCCAACCTAGAGCCTTTTTCCATAAGATTCTTCGCTCCCGCATCAAAAAGAAGATACTTACTACTATTCCTAATAAACCATAAATTAGATATACAGCGATAGTTGCTGAAAATGCAATAGTATCATTGGCGGATCTCATTTCACTAAATCGCCTATTAAAAGCCTCCGGAACGTGCGCAAAATGCACTAATTCTCCAAGTTGATCACCCTGAACAGTCAATCTCAGGCGAATAAAACCATTTTCCCCAATCGTAATCCCAGCACGTTGAAATGTGAAACTATGATCTACCCTACCTCCAGGTTGAATTTTTTCTGATTCATCAACTAACTCATATGAACTAATATCAAAAAACCAATCTTCTTTAAGACTTGATAAAGCAATCACGAAAGCTGAATCTCTATCTAGTACTGCACCTGGTTCCTCTTCACTGAGTTTTTGACTAAATGAATAAGGTTTTCCTGCAGGAGTAAACCACAAAGATAATTCATTTGGATTTTTTTCTTGAAAATGTCGCACTCTCCATTTATATGGATAATATATCTCTTCCATATAAAACATCTTGAAAGTATCAAGACCACCACCCTCCAATTCAACAAAGGTTTGAAAATTTCTATCACCATCAAATGATACTGCTTTTCTATAATCAGCAGGCAAAAAGTTATATTGTTTTGCAAGCCTATCCGCTTCTTCCAAAGCCATTTCACGATTCATTTTTATATCAACAGATAATGCAGGAAATGCTGTATCATAGTTTTTAATAAAATACATTACACCACTGATTGAAAGCAGGCTAAGGATAATCCAAAAAGGCGGTCTTCTTGTCATAAAAACTCCAAAAGTTATATTATAAATTTAAAGCGTGAATCATTCAGTTTTTCTTAATACAAATTAGTTGGGAAATCTCTCTACAACTAGGAATGGAAAAATAAATTTATTCAATCTATATCAAATAAATAATCTCTTCCACTCACCACTGTTCTTAGTACTCTTGAATTTAGAATTTGTTCTGGTTTCGATGTTAAAAAGTTTACTGAATGCACAACAAAATCAGCATATTTACCTATTGAAATCGATCCGGTTTTATCATCCCAAAAGGCGGCATATGCATTATTTATTGTGTAACACTCTAGTGCATCCTCCACTGTGATTTTTTCTTTTGGAAACCACCCATCTTGATTTTTCCCATCTCTAGTTCTGCGTGTCACTGCAGCATAAATACCTTTATTAGGATTGAGAGGTGCAACTGTCCAATCAGAACCGAAAGTAAGTTTAGCTCCACTTTCAATTAAAGTTTTAAAAACATAAGTACGACTTAATAGATCATACCCGATCCGCTTGTGAGCCCATGAGCCATCATCATAAAGGTGATACGGTTGCATAGAGGGTATAACATTTTCACTAGCAAAACGAGTTAGAGCAGATACCGATAAATGCTGAGAGTGTTCAATGCGAGGTCGACGATCTTTAGGTCCTCGGTCTATTTTAATTTTTGCATATTCATTAAGAATCCAATCGTTTGCCCTATCACCTATTGCATGAACAGCATGTTGTATATTGGCTTCATCTGTTTTTCTGAGAATATTTTTGAAATCAAGTGTATCTTCAAGGGTAACTATGCCTACAGTGGCAACACTCTCTTTTTCATTTGATAGTGGATCAGATAGATATGGTTTATTCATCCATGCAGTCCGAGAACCAAGAGAACCATCCATCATTCCCTTTAATCCATCCCACCGCAGCCAATCATCACCAGGGCCATTATTATTTACATAATGAATAATTTTTTCCCAGTTTGTATACCAAGGGTATATTTTTACACGAATTCTTAAGTTATCTCTATCATAATTTCGTTTATAAGTCTCTAGGTCTTTCCAAGATCCCATATCATGGATCTGAGTTACTCCTAATGAAAGAGCATAATCCATTGCAATAGATAGGGCATAATCCAATTCTTCATTGGACAATTCAGGTACTAAATGGCTCACTATATCCATTGCTAAATCTTTTAGTATTCCAGTGGGTTCGTTACTCTCATCCCTAAGAATAATTCCACCAATGGGGTCATTAGTTTGAGCAGTTATACTAGCAAGTTCCAATGCTTTACTATTTGCCAAAGCCATATGTCCATCAAGTCTATTTATTAAAACAGGTCTATTCATGATGACATCATCAATCCAGGATTTATCAGGATATTGCCCTCCCCATAATTCATGATCCCAGTTTCCGCCAAGTATCCAAGCTCCATCAGAAAGATATTTTTCATGATTTTCTAAACGTTTTTGGAATTCTTTTTTTGTAGTAACGTCACTCAGATTAACCCTAGAAAGTTGGAGGCCTCCACTAATAAAATGGACATGGTTATCTATGAACCCTGGCGTAACAAAATTACCTGATAAATCTATTTTATCAGTTTCTTGATTTGCCATATCTAATATTTCTTTATCACTGCCAATAGCAACAATAATTTCATCCATAACAGCGATGGCACTTACAATTGGAATATTTTGATCACCAGTCCAGACTATACCATTGAAATAAATTTTATGTACTTGTTTCCTTGAACAACCAGAAATTAAAGTAATCAGTAATAAAAGTATCTTTAACATTAATATATCTAAATATCTTACTCTTTAAAATAGAACCACCCGGCCATACAAACTACATATATGGCTAAATAAAATATTGTATTTTGAAATGTCAGTTGATCAGAAAAATATCGCCATAATAAAAGTGAAAAAACAATCACCTTTATTACTACTATTTGTTTTTTTATATCCCTCAATATATTTAATTATTTTAATTTATTTAAACCTATACTTTGATAGGCTAAGCAAACTTACTTATAATTATATTTTAATAGTGAAAAATCCTGCAATCTATAATATAAAAAGTGATTAAACGTAGTATCTAAATAAAAAATCCCGCCAATAAAGACTCTATTAACGGGATTTCGGGAAATAAATAAAACTTAAGGTCTTTCTACTCTATAAGGTATAGACCACACATTCGTATTGAACCCACCATCAGAAACGAACATAGTTGCAAGATCAACGGTCTCTATAAATGTTCGAAACACACCCCGTACCTGACCTGGGCCAGGTCCATGGACCCTCATACCTCCAGAATGTATATTGTCATTCATGACCTGATCAAAAAATAAACCTGAATCGTGCAGATGTCGTCTTCCCCTCTGTTGACTGCTCCTTCCATAGTTCACAAATACCCACTCACCGACACCCGTATTATCAGTAGTGTATTCTGGACCATTGTTAGTCACATTTACGTAGGCTACAACCCTGGTAAAAGCAGTAAATACAGGTAGAGATTCCCTGTCGATATAAAGATCGCCCAACTCATCTGAAGTAAATGAATAGAGCAGTTCATTTAGCTCCAAGCTATCTGTTAGTGAATAATATGATAGATCAGTTAAAGCGACCTTGTCCCCAGAGCCGCCTACCATAGGGGTCAGTGCGTCGATCTTCCATCTATAGCCATCTGGGCTAGCAGGGTCATCCACTTTAACAAACCTTACTTTACGCGTCAGCATTGTTGTGAATTCTTTAGAAAAACTTAAAGAGTCTATCTGTTCCTGATTAGTGGTGTCGGTCGCTGTAGCTATGAATTCACCATTGACTGTATGAGTCACTAGCCCGATGGCGGTATCCTCTCCTGTTTCAAATTCGACGGTCCTTTCACGATCGATGAGTTGCCTTCCAAATCGTATACGATATCCTTCTCCAAATGATAATGTGTCACTGAACATACGTGCCACACCTTGTGTCTCAAGCCCAATATCATGATCGAGATCCATATCTCCACCAGAATCAAATCCACCCACACCTACAGCCTCATCATCATCGAGAAGTGCCAGAAGGATGGATTCTATATCATCTAACGCTGATGAACTATCCACACATCCGTTCATGATAAAAACAGAAAACGATGTTATGATAATTAATTTTTTCATTTTTTACTCCTTTTTAAAATCCGCGCCATCCGCGCTTCTTACCTTTTTTCTTGTAACGTTTCTTTTTCCCCTTTTTCCCTTTTTTATCCCGCATCTCGTCTCTCATCTCGTGCATCATACGTTCTTTGAATACACCAAGCTTTACCATCTGATTAGGGGATAATATATCATCCATCCCCAATACGAATTTTGTTTCAAGATCAACTCGTTCCTTACGTAATTTAGAGACCCTATCAATGGTCTTTTTCACATCGGACTTAGACAATTCTTTATCATCAGCTATCTGTTCACGTATTGACACGTATACCTCTCTTTCATCTTTTCCTAATTGCTTGATATCTTCCCGATGCTCACGAAAACGGGGAAAGAATTTCTCGGCCTGATCAGAAGATAGTTCTAAATGATCTGTCAATCGCC
>CAZEER010000093.1:0-6670 GCA_964511215.1 uncultured bacterium
ACCCCGAACCAACAGATTATGAGTCTGCTGCTCTAACCGTTGAGCTATGGGCCCAAGATGGTCGAGAAATTACCTTCCTGTTTTAGTGATATCAACCACTTCACCTAAATTAACCACTTTACCATATAGATATACAAAAAGGAAGTTAAATTTTGAAACCACTTTTATTAATTGGATAAAGAGTGGTTTAATTTTTGATATAAATGGTAATTTCTAAAATTAATATTATAGAAAAATATCCAAGAATTGTTCTTTCCTCTTTTGTATTATTACTTATAGTTATCACAGACTTCATTTGTACAAATACATATGTTTTTATAAAAGAAAATTTTCCTGAAAAACGACAAATACATGCGGGTGATGTTTTAGGAATTAGAGATTCTATTTTCCATCATGGATTTAAAAAAAAATCGTCTTTCGAATCATATTATAGTGTTTATACAAACTCGCTTGGATTTAAAGATTCAAGCATGAGAGATATTGATTTAAAAACTAATTCACATCGTATTTTATTTATTGGTGATTCATTTACAGAGGGAGTGATGTTGAACTGGGAAGATACTTTTGTAGGGATGATTGCTAATGCACTTAATGAATCAGAAATAGAAGTTTTAAATGCGGCAAGAGCTTCATATTCCCCGTCACTATATTGGAAAAAAATTGAGTTTCTTATAAGAGAAAAAGGATTAAAGTTTGATGAGCTAATTGTGTTTATGGATATATCAGATTTGGAAGATGAGTTAAAGTATCGTGATTTCATGGGATATGCTAATTCAAGAGAGTTTAAAAAAAAGCCAGTAAATATTAAAAATATTAAAGAGGATATTAATAATTCAGCGATAGATCGAGTGAAAGTATTCTTAAAAAACGAATTATTCATATCGTATATATTTTTAGATATATTTTATGATTTATTAAATATCTATAAAGAAGGTCGAGAAATTAGTCTTTTGAAAATAAACCAACCGCCATATAAAAAAATGAATTACTTTCGCTCTAATTGGACTCTTCATTTATCAGAGTCACCTCCTGTTGGTCTCCATCAGACCGAAGATACTGAAACAACATGGGAAGAAAACATAAAGTATGGTTTGGAATTAATGACACTAAATATGGATAAGATAGCTCTCCTATGCAATGAATCTAATATCGATTTAACCTTAGCTGTTTATCCTCATCAAGGTCAAATAATATATGATGATTTTAATTCTTTTCATGTGAAGTTTTGGAAAAGTTACTGTACTAAAAACAACATAGAGTTTTTAAATATTTTTCCTGCAATTTTCACTTCAAATACAACAAATTCAGATAAGAGAAGTATTATAAATAATATTTATATTAAAAATGATGTTCATTTTAATGCATATGGAAATAAAATAATAGCAGATGCATTTTTAGATTTTTATTTAAAAGATTAATTTTCTTTTTAAAACAGGATTTGATTAGCAAGGATTGTATTAGATATAATGAATAACTATTTCAGAACATTTTCTATAGTCTTAATTGCTTTAGTTATTTCATTAAAAGTTTATTTTTTATCAACTAAAGGGTTTTTTTATTTTCCCGATGAATATCGTTATGCAGCGTCAAAGACAGTTTTATTTGAATTGCTTAATTGGGAAATAAATGAGGCAGTAAAATCACTTTATTCTATATGGGCACGACCAGCATCGGTTATATGGTTTATTATACCTAATGTATTCCAGCTTATCGGATCGATAATAAATAATCAACATATGTATATGCCTGTGAACACAATTTTTTTATTTTTTTTTAATATAATTATTCAAGTCTTTATTTTTTATTATATATATAATATTGCAAAATTATTTTTTAAGAATAACTATATAGCTTTTTTATCGATCATTATATACCAATCTTTAGATGCATCATTTAAATATTTACAGCATGCCCTGCCTTATGATTTAGGTTTATTGATATTTTTAAAGGTAATCTATGGTTTAACTGCAATGATTGATTTAAAACCAGTCAGAAAATCTAAATTATTTTTTCTTGGTTTTTGGGCAATGTTAGGGTTTAATACTTATCCTGGGTTCATTACTCTTTATCTTTTTTCAATCCTTATTTTTATTCATCTTTATTATTTAAAAATCATCGATTTTAAAAATATATATGTTATTGGTTTTGGGTCAATGATTTGCATGCTAATTTTTGAAGTTGGCGGGTTATTGTATGCAAAATCGTATCTATATAACCTTATTGGGCTTTCTACTCAAATTACTCAAGGTTCATTTGAAGAGTCGTTAATATTTATTTTTAAATATCTAATGGAAGTTGAAGGTTTCAGAGGGTTTATACTGATTTTTGGCGGAATATTTTCTGTCGGGTCTATATTGTATTGGAGAAAAATTGACAAGTCCAAAAATAATATGTTCCATTATTTTATTTTATACCTACTTGGTATATATGTTTTATATGGTATTAACGGCTATTTTTTAAAAAACAGTGTTTATTATGGACGCTTGGTTCATCAATATATTCCTTTTTTATCAATAGCAGCATCTGCAATGCTTTTTCAATGTTTTGAAAAAATAAATTGTAATCAAAATAGTTTAAAAATTTATTTTTCAACTTTTTCGATTTTAATGACAATTTTGTTTTATTTTTCTATTCAACAATTCAATAAATATGTCTATCCTAGAGATATCCTAAATTCACCTCAACACATTAAAACTAATGGCCTAATTGATTATATACATGAAATCCCAATTGTTTATAGAGTGGAAAAATGTAGGCTATATGATGATCAGGAAATTGATAATAAAAATAAATATACAGCCGTGAATGCTGCTTATTTTAGTTTTGATAAAGGGCAGATTGATCGACATAATAAGTTTATGAATAATAATGAATCAGTTGAGATTTTCAATGAAAAGCATATAATCAATTATAAAGGATATCAATATGAAGGCAGTACTATTCAAGAGAGAAAAACAATTGATAGTTTACAATTAAGATTAAAAATATATTTAACTGATCACTTCTAAGATCTAAATTCATTTTTTTATTATCTTTTTCTGTAAAATGTATTTGTTTTTAGGATAATGACTTTTAGTTAGCTATATCACAAACCTTTATTTTTTTTTATAATAGATTTATATTGATCCTACCTCTGGAGTATAGAGAGGTTGGTAAGTGCAGAGGGCATTCCCATTTGGCGTAGCCATAATTATTACACCTCGAACAATCTTAATTATGCCCTCTGTATTTGCTATAAAGAAAAAATCCCTATAAAAATTAATTCCTATCATTTTCTATTGTGTATTATATAATCTTATATAAACTTAACTGTTTAATTGTTAATATGAAAAAATCAAATTATCGATTGTATATCTGCAAAGGTGTAAACAATTCGATTTCTTTATTGGAATCGAATCGTTTTATTATTGAAAATATTACTATTCTTAAAGGCGGAAGAGCTCAAAAAAATAAAAAATTGAAGACTCTTTTAAATGATAAAGATGTATTTTTTTTAGATAAAAATGAGTTTTATAAACAATTTCCAGATGAAAGAAAGCAGGATATTATTATACAGTTTTCAGGGGAGCTAGTTAAAAAAACAATTCCAGACTTTAAGAATAGAAAAAATGTTTGTTTACTTGCGTTGGATAGAATTGAAGATCCCCAAAATTTTGGCCAGATTATTCGTACGGCTGAATGTGGCGGTATAAACGGAATTATTTTTTCTAAACATCATTCAGCACCCATTACTGAAACTGTTTTAAAAGTTAGTCAGGGTGCATTTACAAATATAAATATTTATGAAGTCACAAACCTGAAACAATCTATTAATAAATTGAAAAAGAATGATTTTTGGATTATTGGATTAGAAAATCAAAGAAATAGCAAGCCCTGGTACGCGGTTGATTATTCTCCCAAAACGGTAATTGTTTTAGGAAGTGAGGGAAAGGGTATGCGTAAAACCATTATGCAGACCTGCGATTTCATAGCTACAATACCTATGCAGGGAAATACTGGATCATTAAATGTAAGTGCATCTGCATCAGCAGTAATTTTTGAAAGGTTAAGACAAAAAATGGAGGATAAATAATGGCTTCCACCCATGATTATGAAATAGACAAGCGTAATGAAGATGTTCAGGTGTATATAAATGGAGAATTTTTTCATCGATCTGAAGCTAATGTCAATGTGATGGATAGTGGGTATCTGCTTGGAGATGGTGTCTGGGAGGGAATACGTTTACATAAAAATTGTTTAATACATTTAGATGATCACTTAAATCGACTTTATAATGGTGCTATAGCGATTGCCATGGATATAGGAATAACTAAAGAGCAAATGAAAGATGTGATTTATAAAACTATAAAAGTGAATAAAATGGACTCTGATGTTCATATGCGTTTGATTGTTTCTCGTGGAATAAAATCAACACCTTATCAGCATCCGAAAGTTACTATTGGTTCACCAACAATTGTGATTATACCTGAATACAAAATAGCAAGTGAAACTGTAAAATTAAATGGTATTACTTTAGGGACAGTAAAAACCCTGAGGGATCATCGAATACAAGATCCCAAAATTAATTCATTAAGTAAGCATAATTGCATTGCAGCATGTATTGAAGCAGATAGAATGGGAGTGGATGAAGGGCTAATGCTTGACCCCTATGGTTATGTATCCACATGTAATTCAACTAATTTTTTTATTGTTTGCAATAATGAAGTATGGACATCCAATGGTGAATATTGTCTCAATGGTATAACGAGAGGAAGTATAATTCGCATATGTCAGGAAAAAAACTTAAAGGTATATGAAAATAATTTTAAAATAGAAGATGTTTATATTGCCGATGAAGTATTTGTAACGGGTACCTTTGCAGGTGTTATACCCGTGGTGTCTGTAGATGGGATTATCATTGGTGATGGTACCCGTGGCCGACTAACACAATCTCTTCAAAATTGGTATGCATTAGATATTGAAAAAATGGTAGCCAAATGAATTTCCAAAAACGTATTGCGATGTGGTCTGGTCCAAGAAATCTTTCTACTGCTATGATGCGAGCATTTGAAAACCGAA
This sequence comes from uncultured bacterium, assembly GCA_964511215.1. Taxonomy (GTDB): domain Bacteria; phylum Fidelibacterota; class Marinisomatia; order Marinisomatales; family UBA1611; genus CAZEER01. The sequence continues at coordinate 5,059 of CAZEER010000093.1, forward strand.
ATGATACAACTGTACTAGATGAACCATTTTATGCACATTATCTTCAGAAAACAGGGATGGATCATCCAGGAAAAAATCAAATCCTCCAATCCCAGAGCACAAATTGGATGAAAATTGCTGATGTATGTAGAGGTCCTATCCCAGAAAATAAATCTATATGGTACCAGAAACATATGGCACAACATAATTTGGATGACTGCGATATCAGCTGGATTAAAGATTTACATAATTGTTTATTAATTCGAGATCCAAAGTATGTAATTACAAGTTACAATAAAGAATTTCCAATTAAAGACGAGCGACTATTGGGTTATATACAGCAAAAAGAGATCGTCCAATTTTTAGAAAGAGAGGATGGTAAAACCCCACCTATTATTGATGCAACTGATATCCTTAAAGACCCTGAAAATATGCTGAAAAAATTATGTGATCTTATAGGCATTGATTTTTCTAAGCGAATGTTGCATTGGCCAAAAGGAAAGCGTAACTCAGATGGAATTTGGGCTCCATTTTGGTATAAGCGAGTTGAGGAATCAACTACTTTTTTCCCATATAAAAAAAAAGATATTAGGATACCTGATGATTTAATTCCTATTTATGATAAATGTATGGTTTTTTATTCAGAGATGTATGAGAAACGTTTAAAGCCATAGAGCATATGAAAGATTATATTTTATATCTATTTATTTTACTTGTTATCACCATCCCTTTTTTATATCGGTTTATAAACGTAGGAAATCTAGCTTGGTATGTTGTAATTAAAAACCCAGGAGAAATTTTAAATTATAATCAGGCAGAAAAATTCCGGATAATTCAGGTTCTATTGGGTTTTAGTTATTTTGTCTACCATGGGATTATGTATTGGGGGTGGAATAATTTAATATTATTAATAGTTTTAACCTTTTTCATAAGTATGAGTGCCGAAATTATTGGTTCTAAAACTGGTTTAATATTTGGTGGGAAATATCAATATAATGTTCATAAAACGCCAGGATATATGATGTACAATATCCCCTTATTAATACCCATTGCATGGTTTGGCCTCATCTATATGGCGTTGAATTTGTATTCAGCCATTATGAAAGTATCACCCTCGACTATATTATCAGAGACTACTTCTCATCTAATAATACTATCAAGTGTCATGGTGGTGGCACTTGATCTTGTTTTAGACCCAATCGCAGTTAATGAAAACCGTTGGAGCTGGAAGTTTAAGGGGAAATATTATGGAGTTCCGATATTAAATTTTTTTGGGTGGTTTAGCGTGGCGGTATTAATAATAATGATATTTTCTGTATTACGATATCCTATAGTATTTGACTCTGATCAGAATCATTTCATGATGAAATACTCTCCAGGTATACTATTCTTGCTATTGCATATTATTGCAGCTAGGCCTTGTTTTGAGCGTGGCTTGATAATTCCTGGTACCTTGGGGTTAATTTTTGCAGCAATTTATTTGTATTTGATATATATATAATATTAGTCTTGAAAGATTCAATAAAAAACGCGACTAATTAAAGACGCGTTTTTTATTTTTGAAGCTGACCTCTCAACGCCAGCAACGTGGATTTATTTTGCTGATAATTTGGAGGTCAGCAAACTACTTGAA
>CAZEER010000094.1:0-6538 GCA_964511215.1 uncultured bacterium
CCTTCATCTAATTGAACTTTATAACTAATCTTTACAGCATTAGCCAATTGAATTAGATCTTCATTTATTATTGCTTTGCAAGCAATCTGCCCTGCTTTATAAATCAAACTATAGTTTCGTTTAATATCAACTATTAATGGTGTATCATGGTCATCATTGGTAAAATATATAGCCATAAGTCCTTTTAACATATTACAATTTCGTTTTAGATATAATTCTGGTTTTACTCCACTATTCCAGACACATAAACCTGTTTCATATATTACTGCAGGGTCCTGCCAACCCACACCTAGGTTTAATTCACTTTTAATTCCATCTTCCCCATTAAGGATTGCCCAGGCAGCGCTCCCACCTAAACCAGATTTTTTTTCGTATTCCCATTTATTTAATGAAACAAGAGGTGTAATCGCACAATTCACGATAAAACCACCTTTCTTTGAAAAACGTGGTACATCTAACCATCCCCCTGCAAAATCTACTCTCAGAGGTACCTCCTGGGGTGCTTGTATCTTGGCTAAAATTTTTGATGTATTAGTTTGATCAATACTTGGTGGCGTTTTTGGCAAAACAAAATATTCTGCTCCTATTAGCGCACATAAATCACGTTTTAATTCATTATACTTATCATCTTCAGTTACAGCTAGAATATTAGGTTTTATCTGCAGAAAATGTTTTTTAAAGTTTAAACCCTTTTCCAAATTTTCTCCAATCACAACATCATCAACCATTTCAAGGGCATGAATTACAGATTTTTTATGATCCAGTGGCAAGGATGGTTTTCGTTTTTTCTCCAACATCAACACTTTATCAGATGCAATACATACTGTCAGGTGCTCACCCAGTGCTTTTGCTTCAATAAAAAATTGGATATGACCTGCATGAACAATATCATAGCAACCTGAAACAAAAATTTTCTTCATCAAATAACCATTTGAGATTTACTTAAATAACTCCAAATTGCTTTAGAGATTAATCAAAGTTTTTGTACACATTATATCGGTATAACACCTTTTTTAATAATTATATTACTATATTTTGCTAACTCTCCCGTAGAAACTATAGCGAATGCATTTTTAGCCCGTTCATAAAAGGCAAAACGTTCAACACGTATAATTGGAGGGGCATTTGGAGCATACTTTTTAATTGGAATTAAAAATGCTTCTTCTATAGAGGGGTCTAAAATATCTCCTGAGACAGCATCCATCATAACAATAGAATCATCCACATAATTATCTATTTCAAATAAAGGTAAAATACCCATTAATAAATCTTGGATTGTTAATCCATCTGCTCTTATAACGGTATCATTTAATGAATCGCTTGGAAAATTTACGTCAGCCAGAACAATCTCATCCCCATGTCCCATTTTATGGAGGGTGTAAAGTAAATATGGTGAGATAAACTGTGATATACCTTTTAACATTAGATTTTCTTAATCGAATAAGGGTTTGCCTTGATCATATTCCAACCGTAAAACCCTATCACCAAAAAACAAATGAATGGCAGGAAAAAACTTGCGCGAGTACTGGACAATATAAAATCTGCAATTGTAAAAGATGGCATATCTATAATTGCTCCTTGCAGAGGTGGCATAAGAGAACCCCCACCAATTGCTAAAATTAATCCGGCCGATCCAATTTTAGCATCATCTCTCAATCCGTTTAGTGCTATACCATAAATAGTTGGAAACATCAAGGACATGCAGGCTGAAACTGCAATTAATGAATACAATCCGGTCATACCAGTTATGAAAATAGCACCTAAAATAAATATACTTCCACCAATAGCTAGGATCATTAGCAATGCTCCTGGATTGATATATCTTAATAGATATGTACAAATAAACCTGCTACTTACAAAAATAATCATCGCGATGATGTTATATGATTGCGCATCTTCCTTCGTCATTCCCAGTTCATTTGTCCCATACTGAATAATAAATGTCCAACACATAATTTGTGCTCCAACATAAAAGGTTTGAGTAACTACTCCTTTTAAATATCGTTTATTTGAAAATAATCGGTTTAGCGTTGATCCTAAATCAAGTTTATTATCATGTTCATTTTTTGAACTAGGCATTTTTGCAATTGCAAAAATGACAAAAACCATAGCCACAATGATACCTAGTATTAAGTAAGGCCCAATAATGACATTCAAGTCATTTTGCTGAATTTGGGTAAATAAATTAGGATCATTTCTGGCTAATTCTAGTCTTTCTGATTCAGAAGTATGATTCAATTGTGCCAAAATAAATTCTTTTGCCACAAACATCCCCATCAAAGATCCCAAAGGATTAAAGGCTTGAGCAAGGTTCAATCTTTGTGTTGCAGTGATTTCATCTCCCATAGACAAAATATATGGGTTGGCACTTGTTTCCAAAAATGATAATCCGCAAGTCATAACAAAATATGAAAAAAGAAAAGCCTCGAAAACCATCATTTTACCAGAGGGAATAAATAAAAGACATCCAATTGCATAAAGAGCTAGACCCATTAATATTGATTTCTTATAATTAAATTTTTTGATAAAAATTGCCGCAGGGATGGCCATAAGACAATATCCACCATAAAATGCAAATTGCACTAATGCACTTTCAAAATTACTAATCAACAGTATGTTCTTAAATGCTGCAACCATAGGATTTGTAATATCATTGGCAAATCCCCAGAGTGGAAACAACAGCCCTACAAGAATAAAAGGAATTAAAAATGGTTTGGTTATTACCGGTGTCGATTTTGTTGAATACTTATTCATATTGGTAAAATTTGTCTTTCTTTATCAAATAATAGTTATAAACCACAAAATCTGAACCCATTTAGTAATTATATTTACATTAAAGCTTGGATACTTCATCTAATATTAAATCTCATATTAGAATGTAAGGACAAATATGGTGAAACAAAAAACCCCAAAAAAATTGGGATTGATATTCTAAAAAAGGAGGTGATTTTATTTTAGCAATATAATTTTATTTATTTGCCTGAAACCTCCTGTTTCAAGACTATATAAATAAACTCCTGCTGAGACTGGCATACCTTGATCATTGGTGGCATTCCATTGGACTGTTCTACTTCCTGCAGTTTGAAAACCATTGATAAGTGTTTTAATCTCCCTTCCCAGCATATCATATATGGTTATATTTAACAATGCATCTTTGGCAAGGCTATATCGGATATTTATCACTGGGTTGAATGGATTAGGATATGGTTGGTAATATTTAAAGGTTTCTTTTATGGACTCATTTATATTATAACTTATATCTATAGAAGCAGACTCAATGACAGAAAACAAATAAACACCAACCTGTGAATAATAGTCATCTTGAAAAATACGAATTTCATAATCCCCTTGCTGAAGGCCAGAAAAAATCTGAGTACCAGAAGTAACCGCACCTGTATAATACCATTCCAAATATTCAGTTGCAGAGGCTGCTAAATTAAATACAGATATCCATTGATTATCATCAACTCCAGGTGCATTTTCAAATTCTACTAAAAATTCTTCATTTTCATATACTTCTCCTACAATATTAATGTGTGCATAAATATCTAGAGGATCAAGGTTTTCGCCACTGAGGATATTAACCTCAAATTGCCCTACCACTGCAGCATGGTCTGAAGGCCAATCATTATCTAGATGATTTGGATAATGATTTACTTCTCCACTGCCTATTGATACATCACAGGAGAGATTAGTTATATTTTCTCCTTTATAAAATATAAGGTCAATCCTGTCTTGAGGTTCAGGTAGATTATTATCTGAATTTATCTCATAAATAGGTGACCATGTGTTCCCAGGATCCATGCTCGGATCTAAATGAATTTCTCGGAATGCATCTATCATTCCAATATCCGTCAAAACCTGTGTAACTGGCCATTGATAAGTGGAACCACAATGATCAGATGCGGTGGTGGTAGTATAGTCCTGATGGGAAGGTGTATTAAAATCACCCCCAAAAAATATTGGAATGCTATCTGCATTAGCAATATACGGATCCATTGTTGAAACCAGACTATTAACCTGAGTAAGCCTTCCAGACAAACTATCAATGATTACCAGTTCCATTGAATCAGTAACACTTGCAAAGCATATTTCATAGGGACCATAAGGATAAGGACTCAAATGAATGGAGCAAACAATAATATCTTTAATCGGATTTGAACTAATTTGAATTCTTGCTCCAATGAAACTATTGGATAATTGATCTAAAAAAACTTCTGTTATGGGAAATTGACTAATAATAGCAGTGGAAGATGAAGAATTATATACATACCAACCCAAATATTCAGCGATGGAAAGAGCAATTCCATAAGCTTCTTGAAGCAGAACAATATCAGGATTAACTGATTGAATCTCATTGACAACTTTTTGTACTCCATCATTTACTCCGGCACCATTTACCCAAATATTAAAAGACATTATTTTTACACTATCAGTCTGTCCAAAAGTCATCACAATAAATAGTAGTATCGATATATACCGAGTCATTATTAAATCTACCCATCATTTAATAAACAAAAAACCCCATGAATATGGAATATGGATTCTGGAACTATAAAAAAGATGAATCTATTTTAATAATACCATCTTCTTGGTCTGCCTGAACTCCCCCGCTTCTATAGTATATAAATAAATACCCGCTGCAACTGGTTGGCCTTGATTGTTTGTAGCATTCCACTGAATTGAATCATAGCCGTACGTTTCTTTTTGATTTACAAGATTATTCACCACATTACCCAGCATATCATAAATAGTGATATCAACAATTGATTTTTGATGTAAATCATAGGCGATAGTTGTAAGAGGATTAAACGGATTAGGATAATTATCTTTCAGTAAATATTTTTGGGGGATTCTATTATCGTTATTATTATTTACACTAATATTGCCTCCGCCTTCCCAATATATATCATCTAAGGCAAATTCACATGAAGCTCCATTCACTTCAAGAATAACAAATTCATAACTCAACATTCGTAGATCAATATACTCTCCTCTAATATCATCTATAGGTATTGAAGCCTGGCCCCATTCTCCATTCCTTGCTAAGCCATATTTGGTTTGGTTTGATGGAAATTCAACATAAGACTGATTACCCCAAGCATCGATTATACCAATTTGAAAAGAAATATTCGAAGGTATCTTAATTCTAAATTTTAAATATCCATCACCAAAATTGAATAAATTGACTGGTTGCATAGACATAATACCAGCACCAAACCAACCGGATCCAGTGGATGTCCATGTAATCCCATTTTCACCCTCAAAAGGAGGAATACTTCCTTCACTTAGTGTCCCCTCCCAAACATATATTTCCGCATTCTCACCCGCCACTAACCCATTGTCAACTAGAGTTAAGTCTGTAAAAATCCCATAGGTTCCGCTTTCAAATTCAGGAGGACCAATATGGACATTCCCATGGCCATTCCATTCCATAACTTTAATATAATCAACATACATGTTTGCAGGAAATGGCATGGAAATGGGTGCTCCACTTCCTCCTAAATATTCTGCATCTGTGAATAATCCGCCTATGGCAAGATTTACTATGAAGTAAAAGGGCCTTTGAAATTCTTCTGATATACTGTCAATCGGGAATGGATCCGTGTATAGATCATATTCAACGCTATCATCAATGACCGTAAACCTGATACTATCTGGATCCCAATACATTCGATATATTAGGAATCTATCATTTAGATTATCATAGTTATAATATGGTCTACAATAATCATCATCTGGATCCCAAGATATGCTTGCAGCACCTGTTGGATTACCCTCATTAACAGCCTCATCAGCATAAAATATAGCATTGGCTCCAACCACCTGATTTACAGTTGAATTATTGGCACCATTACCACCATTGTGGTCATCATGCAAATCCCTGAAATCTTGGCGAGACCCCATTTCCATCATATCGAGTTCACCACTACGTGGCCAATTATAATTAGCCATACCAAGGAGCCAAACTGCAGGCCAACCTCCTAAATCAAGGTCTGGGACTCTTAATCTCGCCTCAATTACACCGTATTGAACTGAGACTTTTGCTTTGGTAATCACCTTCCCAGATGTATAGTATAGCGGATTCCCCCATTGGTCGACAATATCGAATCCTGATTCTTCTAGTGCTGTAATATGCAGTGCATTATTACCAGGTTCATCAGGTATCTCAGCTATCTCAACATTTTCTTCTTTGTAGAATTCCAGCTCACCATTTCCCCAGCCCCAAGATCCGTTACCAGTGACCTTCATCCAGTTTTCAAGATTATTAAAATCATCTTCCCATATAACATCGCCAATTTGTGCATTCGAAAAATCTAAAATGAAAATTATATATATATATATATATAAGATTTCATTTATTCTCCTGAAATAAATTTAACTACCATCCACAAATATGAGATTTCAATGAATAATTCACCCATTCCTTTCAATTGTATTCAATAGATTTTGTTTCTAAAAAAATTTGCACTTAATTTAAAAAATTATATCAATATCATTCTTAGTAATTCTAATTTGAATTAATCCATTACGACTT
>CAZEER010000095.1:0-2218 GCA_964511215.1 uncultured bacterium
TTGATTTATATTTTATATAGAGAACTAATTGTTGCAGCTTTTACCTTTTCCCCAGGTATTGTTTTACATTTTATCAATCCATCATAAGTAGACAATTCTAGAATTTTTCTAGCTGCATTATCTACACTGATAAGATTTAACTCTCCAAAAACATTAACTTCGTTATTTTTTAATTTTTTACAAATACCATTACCAATAATTGTTGGTATTCTTATGACAAGGCATTTTTTACAGTGATATATCAAAAATGACTCAGCTAATTGTTTATAGTAATTATACCAATTTTCTTTTTCTGAATAGGTAGATGTAAATAAAATATGTTTTTCAGAATTATTTTTTACATATATTTTGAATTTTTCATATTCATTCTTCTGAGTTCTTTCTGATTTATCTTCAACAATCCAAGTATGGTATATAAATATATCATCGGTTAATTTCTTTTTGATTTCATTATAAAACTCATTATCCGATATGCAATATTTCATTGCTTCACCTAGTTGACCTCTGCCATTAATAAAATGTATCATATAAACTCAGGATGTATGATGTCCGGTAGTGTTTCTTCTTTTTTTTCCAATAATGATTGAATGTATGATTTTTTACTATTGTCATCCATATTAGACATGTTTTGCCATATTTCCCATACAGCTTTATTGCTTTCATGAGGCTTACAGAGTTTAGTACAATTCCCAAAACACTCAATGTTTTCAATTTGGTTCATAATTCTTTTTCTATTATTAATATCATTCCATATTTCCTTAAAGGATTTCCCATCATATAAAGAACCATAGCTATATTCTTTCCATCCTCTGTGATTGGTGCAGACATAGACATGACCATCGGCACCGATACATGGCGAAACTTGTGATCCCAAACATTTTTTGTAATCCCGACCAAAATTCCTTCTATCTTTTGCTAGATCTTCAAATTTGTAGCCATTGACTTGAAATTTATCGCCTAATATTTTTTTGGCTTTATTTAGCAGAGGTTGCACTTGATTTTCCCAAAATTCAATATCCCTTTGTTGTCCACCTTTTTCTCTTATAATTATCTCCGGTTTGTATTGGCAATATTTCAGATCCATATCTTTAAATGTATTTGCAAAATCAATTATCTCATGATATGTATCAGGGGATATAACAAACCCAACACCAATATCTAACTTATTACCTTTTGATTTATTTACATCTATTAACTTAGTCATATTAGACAGCATTTTATTCCAATTAGCTTCTCCTTTTGGAATCCGGACACTATTGTATGTCTCTTCTGTTCCACAATCAACTGATATCCTAACCCATGTCATGTAATCAACTAATATCTCAAACATGTCATATTTATCAAACAATGTACCATTAGTAAACATACCCATTTTAATACCATGGATACCGCAATATTGAATGGCTTCTTTTAGGTGTTGATTCAGTGTAGGTTCCCCACCACCTGTCCAGTTCACAGCGCGAACATCCATCTCTACAAATTCTCTACAAAGACTCATCAACATATCTCGTGGCATTAATACTCTAGAAAATGTCTCAGTCCCTTTATATTTATCAAAATGTATATAGGAGGACAAGCAGAAACTACAAGCATGGTTACATGCATTACTTGGATCTACTTCAATTAAAATTGGAGGTGTATTTCCAGTTTCAACAAACTCCACTATTCTATCAACATTAGCTATTATTTTAGATTTTGGATCAAATATGCTTTTTGATTTTTTCATTTCCCAAGGTTTTAATTTTTCGGGTTCAATATTATTTTTGATTTAAATTGTAATTATATATTATAATCTACAAATAATTATTGTAGAAAGCGTATTACTCGTAACCTTGAACTTTATTCGCCTTAGGTACTAATTAATTTGAACATTATTTTTCTTTAAATTTTAATTGCTTGATTATTTTCTCTAAATATCTAATTCTATCAGATTGTAGATTGATAAGTTGTACCATATTGCGGCTGCTCAAAGAATATACTGTATGATAATTCTCTGAGTTGATGCTAGTTATTTTTTTTTCTCTTCCTTCTTTGTTTCTCACGAGTCCTTCTAGTCTAGAAATAACATCAGCTCGAGGAATAACTTTTCCACTTTCGTACTTATATATACTGCCAGGAGATAAGGATAATAAATTAGCAAGTTCTGCTTGGCTTATATCAAGTTCTCTCCTGAGTCTTTTAAATTTGATTGATAATTCCATAAAATAAATTCCTTTTG
>CAZEER010000095.1:2318-6279 GCA_964511215.1 uncultured bacterium
ATTGATTGATATAATGTAATATTACATCAATCAAACTACCATAAACGGATGCGAAACATACTAAGATCTTTTATCCTGTTATTAAATATCATATCCTCACAACGTATAGTAGGATATTACCCTCAGTGGGTGGTAGATAATCTTCCAGCTAACGAAATTGATCTAAGTGTAGTGACGCACGTTATTCACTCATTCGCATGGCCAAATGAAAACGGAAGTATTTCTTCTTATGATGGAATGTTTGGTTCAGGGATAAGCGATGTAATTCACAGCCAAGGTGCCAAGTTTCTCCTAAGCCTAGGAGGGTGGGGAAACCATGTAGGTTTTGAAGTTATTAGTAGCAGCGATGATCTTCGTGAATTATTTATATATAATCTTGCAAGTATATTAATGGCTAATGAATATGATGGGGTTGATTTAGATTGGGAATTTCCAGATTCGGAAATGGACAGAGAGAATCTAAATCTTCTAGTATTGGAGATGGATTCTATTTTTAATATTATTGATCCAGATTGGATGATTACTATGGCTATTCCCGTTTCCAATTGGTTTGGACAGTGGCATGATTTTGAGTTTTTAGTTAATCACATTGATTTTTTTAATGCTATGACATATGGCACTCATGGAAACTGGTCAAGTCATTCGGGACATCTGGCACCTCTTTATTCTTCACCGCCGGGTGATCCCGATGGGTCCTGTCATGCAAATATGAATTATTTATCAGACACTAGAAATATACCAAAAAATAAAATAAATATGGGAATGCCATTCTGGGGTGTTAAATGGGATTCTCCAAATATCAATGAGCCCTTTACAGGAAACACTGTTGATATTATGTATTATGATATTCCTGAATTGATTGGAAACGGTTGGACTTATTTCTGGGATTATGATGCACGATGTCCATATCTTATCAAAGATGATAATACCCAGATAATTACCTATGAAAATCAACAATCAATTGGACTAAAATGTCAATATGCTTTGGAGCAAGAACTTGGAGGCGTTATGATTTGGGCTCTTTCATATGACAAAACAGAAAATGGTCAAGAGCTAATCCAATCTATTCAAGAGAATTATCTCAGGTATCATTTAGAAGAGCCCTTTTTGCCTACGAATATCTCCTTAAGTACATACCCTAATCCCTTCAACCCTCTATGTAAAATAGATATTAAACTGGAACATCAGCAGTTTATCAAAATAATGGTAAATGACCTTCTTGGCCGTCAAATCAAACTTTTAAATAATAGAATACTTCCAAAAGGCAGCTATCAGTTTTCATGGGATGCAAAAAATTATTCTAATGGAACATATTTTATTATTGTAGGGAATAACAAATCTATTGAAACCAAAAAAGTTACCTTGCTTAAGTAATACCTTTATTACTATCTGAATCCAAATAGTAATAAGAATTAATTACCTTGAATATCCAATAGTAACATTAAAAGATTCTTTGTTTTTGCTAAGATGGGTAGATTTATACTATGTCACAACATATTGATTTTATATTACTTTGTTTCTCTACTCTTTTTACCTTGATTAATCCAATAGGCATATCGCCTATTTTTTTAACTCTAACGGAAAGGTTCTCACACACTCAGCAAAAATCAATAGCAAAGAAAGGAATCGCTACTGGATTTATTGTATTAGTACTATTTGCTTATCTTGGCAGATATATTTTTGCTATATATTCAATTTCCATTGATGCTTTTAGAATTATGGGAGGGATAATTTTTTTTAGAAGTGGTTTGAAAATGCTTGATTCAATTGTATCACGGACAAGGATAACACCATCAGAAACAGAAGAAGGTTTAGAACATGATGATATAGCAATTAGTCCAATAGGTATACCCATTGTAACTGGCCCTGGAGCAATTACAGCGGCTATGATATTAGCAGCAGAGGCACAGGGTATAGTTGAACAAATTATTCTACTGATAGCTATATTTTCAGTGTTATTTTTAACATTACTTATTTTTTTAGCGAGTCCTAAAATATTTAAAAAATTAGGACAATCAGGTTCTAGATTAATTCAAAAACTAATGGGAATTATATTGATGGTAATTGCAGTACAATTTATTATTGATGGAATATCAAATATATTTATTTCATTAATAGTTTCTAAATGAAAGGGAAATATTTTATAATATTCTTGGGAATATTTTTTTTATTATTTTTTGTAATACTATTTGTCTCATTGTACTCTAATAATTGGTTTGACTTATTTTTTGACGGAGGATTTGAAGCTGTATATAGTTAATGATACTTTGTGATAGACCATCATGTTTTATTATCTTTTAAACGAACTTTTAATCAAAAAATAATGATTAATCTAATGAAATATGTAAAACTTATGGTGTCTGAGATCTGGATGCTATGTATTGATATGTCACCTTATCTTCTGTTGGGTATGTTTGTTTCAGGATTAATTTCCATATTTGTTGATAAAAATATTGTAATGAAACAAATAGGCCCAAAAAATTTCACATCTATATTAAAATCAACATTATTTGGGATACCATTACCACTTTGTTCATGCGGTGTTATACCTGTTGCAGCAACGCTGCGAGAATCTGGTGCGTCTAAAGGTTCCACAGCATCATTCCTAGTTTCCACACCACAGACAGGTATAGACAGTATATTCCTTACATACGGGATGCTTGGACCTATATTTGCTTTATTTAGACCCTTGGCTGCTTTGGCCTCTGGAGTTTTTAGTGGAATAGTCATAAATAAACTAGATGATGAGACACATCATCATTCAAAATCATCACATTATATATCAAAGAATATTTCTCTTGGGCAAAGGATATTGTCAGGATTCAGATATGGCTTTTTAACTCTACCAGCGGATATTGTTGTGCCTTTATTTCAAGGACTAATTGTTGCTGCTGCAATTGCAATTTTTATTCCTCCTGATATCATAGCTGAATATTTTATCTCAAAATCTTTTGTGTTGTATTTATTAATGCTTCTTGTATCGTTACCAATGTATGTGTGTGCAACAGCATCCATACCAATAGCCGTAGCTCTTATGGCAAAAGGAATTTCAGCGGGTGCAGCTTTTGTATTTTTAATGGCTGGGCCTGCGACAAATGCTTCTTCAATTGCGGTAATTAGAAACATCTTAGGCAAAAAAACTCTTATGTATTATTTATTACTTATCTCAATCACAGCAATTATTTCTGGAATAATCCTTGATAAATTTTTCACTGTTTCGCCAATATCTATAACAAATTTATCGCATGAACATCATACAGATGGTTTAGTATCTTTGGTTTTTACCATATTATTTATTTTGATTCTCGTAAACTCTTATATATACAAATTAAAAGACGGTATTATAAAGTCCACTAATAATATTAGTCTAGATTTATCAGATACAGATTTACAATTTAAAGTCAATGGAATGACGTGTAGTCACTGCAAGGAAAGTGTAGAGAGTGTGATTCGTAGCTTTAAAAGTGTTATTAATACCACAATTAATCTTTCTACTGGTGACGTTCTTATTAAAGGTAGTGAATTGGATGAAGCAGCAATAAAAGAAAAAATTACTAGTATAGGGTTCACCGTTGATTGAAAATTTTTAGAAATTTTTGATTACAACAGATCATCCACGTTTCTCTCACAAAAATATTTTATATATAATTACATCTTCATTGGTAATTATATTAGATTCATACAAATAGTAATTACTATTTTTTTGGAAAAATATCGCAATCTAAAATTTGAGAGTGCCAACATGTTCAAGTCTTCTACAGCCAATCATACATTAATCTATTTATTTTTCTTTTCAACCCTACTTGCGCAGGGACAGTATTATAATGATAGGGCAATTTTCTATATTGATAATAGAGTGATTGATTTTCGTATTGAAGATGACCTAAAGACTACTTCCGTAGCTGCAATTAATAATATTTTATCTGAACATATTGTTAAATCAGTAGATAAATGGCTACCT
>CAZEER010000096.1:0-6083 GCA_964511215.1 uncultured bacterium
ATTTGTCTAATTCTTTATAGGATTGCATGTTTATTTTATGAAATAAGAAAAACTAGATTACACAAATAATAAAAAACACTAAAATATCAGATGGTAATTTTAGGCACCTTCTTACTTAGAAAGTTGATAAAAATCATTAATTATTTTAATAGGATCATTAGAATTAAATACCTCAGATCCCGCTACTAATACATCGGCACCTGCATCTAAAATTTTTTTAGCATTATGTAGTTTTATTCCTCCATCTACTTCAATTAGGACGCGCTCAAGACAATTATCTATTAAAAAAGTATTAATCTCAGAGATTCTTTCATTCGACCCCGGCAAATAACCTTGACCTCCAAATCCAGGTTCAACACTCATGACCAAGACAATATCCACTTGATCAATAATCGGGAGGATATCAGTTAATGGAGTCTTAGGCTTTATTGATACACCAACCTTACAACCACAAGATTTAATGAGGTCAATAATATTATTTGGATTTGTAACAGCTTCAATATGAAATGTAATATTATCAGCCCCAGCCTTGGCAAAGGGTTCCACAAGTTTTTCAGGTTCAATAACCATCATATGTACATCTATAAATTTTTGCGTTTTTGGCCTTAAAGATTTGACAATTGGTGGTCCAATAGTAAGATTTGGTACAAATTGATTATCCATCACATCTACATGAATCCAGTGTGCACCACCCTCTGCACATATGTCTAGAGCAGATTTTAGATCTGAAAAATCTGCAGATAGTATTGAAGGAGCAAGTTTAAAGTTACGTTTCATCTTTATATCCAAAAATTAAAATATCATTATGGTTGATTTTATTGAGGATATATAAATTCTATCGTTTCTCGTAAATCTTTATTCAAGCTACCACTAACAGGACAGGATAGAGCTGCATTTTCTAATTTATTTTGAATTTTTTTATCAAATTTTTTATTAACTAAAATTTTTATTTTCACTCCACCTATTCTTCGTGGGTTAGTTGCCATAATTTTTTCTACTTCTGCATTCGTTCCATCCAAATTAATCTCGTTCCTTTTTGCAACAATGCCCATAATAGTTAGTATACAAGATGCTAGGGCAGTGGCAACTAAATCAGTTGGAGAGAATGCTTCACCCTTTCCTTCATTATCAATTGGTGCATCAGTAATAATAGTATTTCCAGATTGCAAATGTACTGCTTCAGTTCTTAAATCACCTAAGTAGGATACTCTAGACATCATTGTAAAACCTCCTTAAAAACACGTTTAAAATTTGCACCTAATATTTTCTTTATCTCTAATCTACTATATCCTCTATCAACAAGTATTTTTGTCAATGCAGGTAGTTTACCGATATGTTCTATATTCTTAGGTAATATTTCTACACCATCCCAGTCTGCTCCAATACCAACGTAATCCACACCAATAAGATCAACTATGTAATCAATATGATCAACAACATTATCTAAATCAGGTGTTATCTCTTGTAGATAAGGGGCTAACAATTCATTGGTTTTATACCAATGTGCATCTGTACCAGGATCAAATAAAAGATTGACTGAATCTAGTAAAGATTGATGCAGTTTTTTTATATTTTCAAACTTCTGGGAATAGGATGAATCAATATAGCCAGGGTAAAAATTAATAAAGACTACTCCACCATTTTCTTTAATCGCGTAAAGTTGTTCATCTTTCAAATTTCTAAAGTGAGGGCAAAGATTGTAAACCGATGAATGGGATGCTATAATAGGTTTCTTTGTAACTTGTAAAATATCGTAGACTGTTTTTTCACCTGCATGAGAAATATCTATCATAATTCCCAATTTATTACACCTACGAATTACATCCTTTCCAAATTTAGTTAGACCAATAAAAGTTAAGGAATCTCTGTTTTGTACCTCATCTTTTGCAGATGTTGCCCAGTCATTCGAATTATTCCAAGTTATTCCCAAATATCTCATTCCTCTCTGGTATAAAGCATCCAGTTTTTTTAAATCATTTTCTATGACATGACCACCTTCTACCCCAATCATACAAGACAAAATATTTTTTTGATCATTATATACAATATCCTGATAATTATGAGGGATCGCCCATTTATCAGGTACTCTTGAGCAAAGATATTCCAATTGTGAAATAATAGTATTAGCACGATCAAAATATTTTTCTTTGAATTCAGTTGGAGAAACCCAAATTGAAAAAACCTGAAGGTCAATACCTCCTTGCTGAAATTTTGGTAAATCAGAGTGGCTCTCAGGTAAATTTGTTAAAATATCTCTGCCGGTAAGAGATCGTAATAATACATCATTATGTGTATCAACAACAAATGCATCATCATGTAATTCTGAAACATTAATCTCACAGGAAGTAAAAGACAAACTGATTAGTACGGAAATTAAAAATAAACTTCTTTTCATCTTATTGCAGTTAATTGTTTTTTAATCTTATCATAAAGTTGATTTTTTGTCAAATTTCCAGAAATATAAGAATCCATTAGATCAAATTGTATTTTCCCTCTATTATAAACCTGAGCATAAGGGATCTCGTGGAATGATACCATCGAATATCTTGGAACAAACTTATTCCAAAATTTATTCTCTAAATAAAGTTCAAGTTCTCTTCTTTCTTTATAGTGTGGGTTATTTACTGAATCTCGCATCTCAATATAGTTTTCAATAGCCATATTGGCAATAGCATGGCCATTAGGAACCTGCAAACTAGAAAATTCTGAAAATATTTTTTCCCAATCATCATTAAAAATTTTAATTAATGAATTCATCACTGTACAATCTTGAAAAGATGCATTCATCCCCTGTCCAAAAAAAGGGACAATTGCATGCGCAGCATCTCCAAGAATAGCTGCTGTAGATTTATAATTCCATTTATCACAATAAATAGTAGCGAGTCTTCCTAAGGGATTATCTTTGTATTCTTTATATAGGTTGGGGATTAAATCTAATGCATCTGGGAAATATGATTTGAAAAAGTTTAAAATTTCATTTTTTGATTGAATTGATGCAAAACTAAGAATACCATCTAAAGGAAGAAATAATGTGCAAGTGAATGAACCATCCATATTTGGTAGGGCAATTAACATGAATTCACCCCTAGGCCAAATATGTAAAGCCGTTTTTTCTATCATAAATCCACCATTTTTATTTGGAGGAATAGATAGTTCTTTATACCCATGTTCGAGTGATTTTTTTTTATATTTGATTGGTGTTTTTTTTTCAATTGATTTTCTAACTATTGATGATGATCCATCTACACCTAATAATCGATTAAAAGGGATAGTTACATTTTCAAAATTTAGTTCGCAGTTATTTAAATCAACATCAAGAAGTTTATGATCAAAATGGAAATTTACTTTCCCTGTATTTTCGGCATGGTCCATTAAAACTTTATTTAAGTTTTCTCTGGAGACTGAATAAATAACTTCATCTTCTTTCTGTCCATATAATTGCATATGTGTCTTGCCATCCTGATCATGAATCATACGACCTTGCATAGGCAGTAAAGTTGATTTTATTTTTTCAAAAACATCTATATCTTTCAAAGCCTTGATACCTCTTGCAGATAAAGCGAGATTGATCGAACGCCCTGCAGACTGATTTAAAACTCTTAAATCTGAACGTCTCTCGAAGATATCAACTTCATAACCATATTCAGAAAGATATTTTGCCATAACAGGCCCTGCTAGACCTGCGCCAATCATTGAAATACGATCCTTATTATCCAATTTTTTTCCTCAATATATCAACGAATTCAAATACTTCTGTAAATGTATTGAATAACGGATGCGGTGCAACACGAATAACGTCAGGATTACGCCAGTCACATACGACACCTTGCTTAGAGAGGTAATTAAATAAATTTTTCCCATCAGGCACCACAATAGAAAGTTGGCAGCCTCTAAATTTAGGCGTGATTATTTTAATTTCTGGTAGATAGTGATTGATGAGATATTCCATATAAAATGAAAGATTTTTCCCTTTATCACTTATAGCATTCATGCCGACTTCATTATAGATATCCATCGAAGCTAATAAAGGAGCCATACCCATAATTGGAGCATTGCTTATCTGCCAACCTTCGGATGTCATTATGGGATCAAATATCGATGGCATCTCAAATCTTGAATCTTTATTATGACCCCACCACCCAAGAAATCTGGGGCCATTCCAGTCATGATGACGTTCATGAATAAATACACCCGATGGGCTTCCTGGGCCTGCACAAAGATACTTATAAGTGCACCATGCAGAAAAATCTACATCCCAATCATGTAGGCTTAATGTTAGATTTCCAACACCGTGTGCCAGATTAAATCCCACTATGGCTTCTTTCTTCCTTCCTGCTTTTGTTATCTTTTCCAGATCAAAAGCTTGACCGGTATAATAGTTCACACCTCCTAAGTAGATAACCGCAAGCTCATCTCCATGATATTCAATAGCAGAAAAAATATCTTCATGACGTAATAATTTTTCACCCTCTCGTGGTTCAAGTACGACCATGGCAGATTCTGGATCATATCCATGAAATCTTATCTGGCTTTGTACAGCATAATGATCGGATGGGAACGCATCTTTTTCGATCATTATCTTATATTTTTTTTCATTAGGCTGATAGAACGATACCAATAAGAGATGAATGTTTACAGTTAAGGCATTCATTACAACCACCTCAGGAATTAAAGCTCCAACCAATTTCGCAGTAGATTCTGCAAGTCTTTCATGATAGGAAATCCAGCGATTTTCCTGACCAAGGACTCCCTTTTTAGCCCAAATAGATAACTCTTTTTTTATATAATCAGAAACTGTTTTGGGCTGAAGTCCTAATGAGTTACCGCAAAAATAGATTAAATTTTTACCACTACTATCTTTCGGGTAATTGAATTGATCACGATATTCACGTAATCCATCTTCTTGATCTAGAGTATTTGCATATGATCTTGAGTTATTGTAAATCATTTAAAGTGGTCGTAAGGTAAAGCTAACCAATCCAAGGCATTCTTATAAAATAAATTATCTTGAATTTCGCTACTAAGACTTGATGATTCTATTAATGCCCCTGGATCTTTTTCACCAAGAGGGAATGGATAATCGGAGCCCAGAGCAATTTTTTTATCACCTACCTTCTGTATAAGATAGTTTAACATGTCAATATCATGTACTAGCGAATCAACCCAGAATTTTCCCAAATAGTCTAATGGATTTGTCTCACTATCAATAGCACAAAGATCTGGACGTACATCAAAACCATGCTGGATTCTTCCTATTGTTGCAGGAAATGCACCTCCACCATGAGCAAAAGCTACTCTAAGATTGGGTAATCTTTCAAATATACCTCCAAAGATCATAGAGCAGATTGCTCTACTCGTTTCGGCTGGCATACCAACTAACCAAGGAAGCCAATATTTTTCCATTTTCTTCTTACCCATTATATCCCATGGATGAACAAAAATTGATACACCTAGATCTGATGCAGCTTCAAAGATTGGGAAGAATACTGGATCACTTAGATTATTGCCATTAATGTTTGATCCAATTTGTACGCCGGCTAAACCTAGATCTTTTACACACCTCTCCATTTCACTAATTGCTAATTGATCATCTTGCATGGGTATGGTACCCAGTCCAATAAACCTTTTAGGATGTTCATCAACAATATTTGCTATATCATCATTTAAAATTTTTGATAGTTTATAAGTATGTTTTGGTTCTGCCCAATAGCTAAACATCACAGGAACAGTAGAAAGAACTTGCACATTTACACCGCTATTATTACAATCATCTAACCGAGCAATAGGATCCCAACAATTGCATTCAACCACGCGAAAACATTTCCCATTTTTCATCATACGAGCCGTGCCATCTGGGTTATGGTCTACACTGATCCAACCACCATATCCAAATTCATGCTCTAAATCTGGACAATTCTCTGGGAGAATATGCGTATGTATATCAATTTTCAAAATAGATTATTTTGGAGGTTCTTGGACTAATCCACATGAGTCACATGTTCTTGCATCAATATTTTTCCAATAAGCTTCAAATAAAGGTGGAAGTTGCAAAACAATATCTTCCAGATCCAAATTGATTTCAT
>CAZEER010000097.1:0-6039 GCA_964511215.1 uncultured bacterium
TTTGCATTTGAAGGCGAAGGTGGCCTTACAACAGGCGCTAGTCATGAAACGATTAATTCTGCATGGGGACTTGGACTTGGAAACTTGGTTTATTTTTTGGATTGGAATGATTTTGGGATAGATGCCCGTCCTTTTAGTTCCATAGTATATGGTAGCCCAAATGATTGGTTTGGTTCTCATGGGTGGCATGTAGAAGGTGTAGAAGATGGCGAGAATTGGGAAGATCTCACTGAGGCATATTATAGGTTGTTAGTTAAAAACACTGACCCCAATATTCCAAAAGCTATCTTTAGTAAAACGAGAAAAGGCAGAGGATATCATGTCTATGATCATAAAAGTCATGGTGCGGCACACAAGCGGAACTCAGACCTTTTTTGGAAAACAAAAGAAGATTTTTCTCAGATATATAATGTTGAATTTTCAGGGTTCGGCGATGCTGCTGAAAACACTTGGGAAGGACAGGTTGAGCAGGCAAAATCAATGTTTGCAACAGTCTTTTCAGTAATGAAAAACAATCAAGAATATGTGGATTTTCTTGCAGATCGATTAGTATCTCTTGGGGATTCTGTGCCACAAAAAATTGCATCATGTAAAATATCTCAAAATCATTCAGGAAATTATTCTGAATTTTATGATATTAATAAATTACCTGATGATATTTTTGTTGACCCGGGAATTAAAGCACCTAATCGAGTGGGGTTTTCAAAATATGCTAGCTATTTAAACACTTCATTTGAAAAAAAATATGGTCGTCCTTTGGTCTTAGCTATGAGCGCAGACTTGGCGGACTCAACAAATATATCAGGTTTTGCTAAAGGATATGGTTCAGAAAACAATAAAGGTTTATATGATAAAACCACAAATCCAAGAAGTCCACTCTTCCCTCAAGGAATTACAGAGTTTACGAATGCTGGGATGATGGCTGGCGCTGCTACTGTAAATTTCAGTAAAGATCCTTATAAGATATTCGATGGCTTTTTTGGCGCAGCCAGCACTTATGGTTCATTTAGCTATCTTAAGTATGGACCCTTAAGACTTTTCAGTCAAATTGCACAAGATTCTGATTTAAAAGTTGGCAAAGTAATTTGGGTGGTAGGGCATTCAGGTCCCGAAACTGCAGAAGATAGTAGAACGCATTTTGGCATTTTTGCTCCTGGTGTAACCCAGCTATTTCCAGATGGACATATCATTAATTTACATCCATGGGAACACAATGAAGTTGCTCCGGCACTTGCAACCGCCTTAAATACGGATGTTCCATTAATTGCTATTCATCTAACCCGACCACCTATCATGATTCCGGACCGCAAATCGCTGGGCATGGATTCCCATCTTTATGCATCCAAAGGCGCATATTTGATTAAAGACTATGATTCTGACCATGATAAAGAGGGCGTTGTTATTGTGCGCGGTACAAGTTCAACCAATTCATTAGTACAACTTCTTCCAGCACTTCGAAAGGAGGGGCCGAATGTAAAAGTAATATCAGCAATTAGTTGGGAACTTTTCAAAAGACAATCCCGTCAATATCGTGAAACAGTAATTAAAGATTCGGAGTGGAACGATTCAATGATTATAACAAATGGCGCAAAAAGACTTATGCACAAATGGATTGCTAATTCCATAGTTGAAGAATATTCACTGTCTCCTGATTTTGATAATCGTTGGCGTACTGGAGGCAGTGTTGAACAGATTGTCGCTGAGGCCCATTTAGATTCTAAGAGTATTTGGGATGGCATAAATCGTTTTGCATTGGATCGCCCCAAACGTCTATTGCGGCTTCGGAAAAATCTCGCCATTTGAATTTGTACATTTGTTATAAAACTTAGCTTGTCATCTTTACCAAGGCTATTTCAAATCGTATCTTCTGGGTCAGTTTAAAATGATTTATTTATATTTTAATACATGACAGAAATTCATATTACAAATCCTACTCCAAATGATGATGATGTTATAATTGAAAAATCGCTTCGACCTTCACAATTTGATGAATTTATTGGCCAAAAAAAACTCGTTGAAAATTTAAGATTATATATTGAAGCTGCAAATGGACGTGGTGATGCTCTGGACCATGTTTTACTGTTTGGGCCTCCAGGACTAGGCAAAACGACTTTGGCAAATATTATTTCTAAAGAATTGAATACAAATATAAAACATGTATCAGGCCCTGTAGTAGAAAGAGCAGGGGACCTTGCTGGCATGATTACAAATTTGGGTCATAGAGATGTTTTTTTTATTGATGAGATTCATCGCTTAAATAGTGTAGTTGAAGAATATTTATATTCAGCAATGGAAGATTTTGCTATTGACATTATGATTGATAAGGGTCCAAATGCGCGCAGTGTTCAATTAAATATTGAACCATTTACACTTCTTGGAGCTACTACTCGATTAGGTAATTTAACTTCACCACTGCGTGATAGATTTGGCGTTATTCTTAGGGTTGATTATTATAAAACTAAGGATTTATTTCATATAATAAATAGATCAGCGAATATCCTTGATGTGGATATTAATGATGACGCCGCTATGGAATTAGCTAAAAGAAGTCGAGGAACACCTCGAATCGCGAATCGTATTTTAAGAAGATCGCGGGATTTTGCGCAGATAAAGGCTTCTGGGGTTATAAACATAGAAGTCGCGAAACTATCATTAAAAAAATTAGGCATTGATGAAACAGGCATGGATGAAATGGATAGAAAAATTCTCTCTGTTATTATTGATAAATTTTCTGGAGGGCCTGTGGGGTTGAAGTCTATATCTGTTGCAATTGGTGAAGACATTACCACTATTGAGGATGTTTATGAACCATTTTTAATTAAAGAGGGATTTATAGTGCGGACTCCAAGAGGAAGAGTAGTTCAAGAAAGGGGATATAAAATAATGGGTAAAAAACCTAAAGAAAATCAGGGGTTATTTAAATGATAAATAAGAAAAAAAAATATAAACTAGGCGATTTTAATTATCGATTACCAAAAAGTGTTATTGCTCAACATCCTGCAAAGAGACGTGATTATGCAAAGCTTATGGTTGTTCATTCTGATACAGGAGAGATAGAACATAGAAAATTTTATAATATTATAGATTATATGCGGAAAAATGACTTGCTTGTTTTAAATGATACAAAAGTGTTTCCAGCTCGTTTGTTTGCTACAAAAGACCGCACAGATGCAAAGGTAGAAGTTTTTCTTTTAAGGGAATTGTCAGAAAACTTATGGGAAGTAATGGTTCGGCCAGCCAGAAAAGTGCGCATTGGGAATAAACTTGTATTTACTCCTAAGCTTATGTGTGATGTTATTGACAATACTGTTTCTGGTGGGCGAGTAGTGCGTTTCGAGTATGATGGGAATGACTTCCATAATATTATTGATAGAATTGGTATTTCACCATTACCTCCTTATATAAAACGTGATGCGGACAAAAACGATAAAAAACGCTATCAAACAGTGTATGCTAGTACAAGGGGGGCGGTCGCTGCTCCTACAGCAGGTCTTCATTTCACAGAAAACTTAATTACTAAAGTTAAAGCGAAAGGTGTAAAAATTGAAACAATTACACTTCATATTGGGTTAGGTACGTTCAGACCAGTGCAAGTTGAAGATTTAAATCGACATCAAATGGATTCTGAATATTTTGAAGTTTCGCCTAAAACCTCAATGGCAATCAATCAGGCCCGCAAACGTCATAGGAAAATTATTGCAGTTGGTACATCAACTGTTAGAGCATTAGAAACCATTGCGATTTCGGGTTTTCAGGTTACACCAAAGCGAGGATGGACCGATAAATTTATTTATCCACCGTACGAATATAAAATGGTAGATAAAATGATTACTAATTTTCATACACCACAGTCTACATTACTCATGATGGTTAGTGCTTTTACTAATAGAAAACTCATTAAAAAAGCATACTCAGAAGCAAAAAAAAATGATTATAGATTTTTAAGCTATGGTGATGCAATGATCATCGTATAAGATTATAATACTTGAAAACATCAGCGATTATTCCGGCTGCAGGCTCTGGCCGCAGGTTTGGTGAAAAAAAACAATTGAAAAGACTCAAGGGACAACCCTTGCTGTTGCATACAATGACGCCTTTTTTATCGTCTAAGGCAATATATGAAATTATAATAGTGGTTCCTAAAGGTGAGGAAACCTTTTTTCAGAAGGATTTAAGACTAATTTCTGAAAAAAAACCTATAATTTTTGTTTCTGGTGGATTAAGAAGGCAAGACTCGGTAAAAAATGGTATTATGGCCTCTAATAATCTAACTGATTTAGTTTGTATACATGATGCCGCAAGACCCTTTGTTACAAATGAACTTATAGAGGACTCAATTTCTTCTTGTAAAGGGTTTGATGGTGCCGTAGTTGGAATACAATCTAATGATACAGTAAAATACTCAGAAAATAATACTATTAAAAAAACCATTGAACGTGATAATATTTGGTTAGCTCAAACACCGCAAACTTTTAGGAAAAAAACACTGCTAAAGGCTTTAAACTATGCTGACCAAAATGGTTTTCAAGGTACAGATGAAGCATCTATAATGGAAAATATGGGTTGTAAAATATTATTAATAAAAGGATGTAGTAATAATTTTAAAATTACATATCCTGAAGATTGGAAACGTGCAGAAAAAATACTAGAATGATCAGAACAGGAATAGGCTATGATGTTCACAAACTAGAAAAGGGTGAAAATCTAATAATTGGTGGAATAAATATTCCATCTATTATCAGTTCTGTTGGCCATTCCGATGGCGATTGTTTAATACATGCAATAATTGATGCAATGCTTGGTGCTGCGAATTTAGGAGATATTGGCAAATATTTTCCCAGTAGTGATGATAATTTAAAAAATGCTTCTAGCTGTCATTTTTTAGAAAAGACAGTACAGTTGATTGAGCAATCGGGTTTTCAAATAAATAATATCGATACTACTATTGTTTTGCAAAAACCGCAATTAAGGTTATTTATACCGCAAATTATTAAAAATTTATCCATTGTAATGAACTTGCCTCAATCTCAAATTTCAGTAAAAGCTACAACTACGGATGGTTTGGGATTTATTGGTAAAGAATTAGGTTGGTCAGTTTTAGCTTTAGCAACTTTATTAGAAAGAACTTAATGGCCAAACTATCTTTAAAATCTTTTGCTAAAGTCAATGTTGGCCTCCAGATACTTAATAAAAGGACTGATGGTTTACATAATATTAATACACTTTTCCAAGAGATTGATTTTTATGACAATATTATTATGCGTAAAAAAAAATCAGGTTGTCATTTTATAACTAATGTGAAATGGTTAAAAAATGACAAGTCAAATTTATGCATCCAAGCATGGGAAAAAATGCAAGATTATTTTGAAATTGATGGGATATCGATTAATCTAGATAAAAAAATACCCCCAGGTAGTGGTTTAGGGGGAGGCTCCTCAAATGCAGCAACTATTCTCAAAGGACTTAGGCGATTATATAATTTAGATGTTAAAGATGGACAACTAGAAAAACTAGCTGTTGAAATTGGTGCAGACGTACCTTTTTTTATAAAAGGCGGCCTTCAAGTTGGAGGAGGTGTCGGCGATCAGCTGAAACAATTATGTGGTTCTATTAAAGGTATGATTCTATTAGTTATACCCAATTTACATATTGATACTTTTTGGGCTTATAAAAACTATAATAAAAAAATTTTGGACGATGCTAAAGAGCGAGTTAACTTCCCCAGCCTTTTAGGGAAACAACCTGTCCCTTATGAGCTTTTTGAGAATGATTTTGAAACAATTGTTGTTCCAGCATATCCGGAGATTGGAAAAATAAAAGAAGTTTTTCGGGCCCATAGAGCCCGTTTGACCAGTCTGTCGGGCTCCGGCTCGACTGTGTATGGGATATTTGACAATGAAGCAGATCTGAGATCCGCTGAGTCGCACTTTTCCCCAACATATAAGACTTTAATTGCTAATCCTCGATCAGATAGAATTTAACATCAATTTATTTGGGGCGTAGTATAATGGCAGTACACCTGGTTTTGGTCCAGGCAGT
>CAZEER010000098.1:0-5895 GCA_964511215.1 uncultured bacterium
CTAACCCGTGTACGTTAATTCGTACCGGGGGTTCGAGTCCCCCTCCCTCCGCCAGCATTTGTGCTTGTCCTTAAGATAAACAAATTTCTGATCTGAAAGGCGTATTCCTTACCACTGTCACTGTGAACTGTTTCAGTAGACCTACGGACAAGGTGTCTGGAAATCCTCGTTTGCATCTTTCGCAATACAACCGGTTGCCATCATGCTGCTATCTAGGTCGAATTTGCGGACGAGTACCTGAAAACCCAAGAAACATTGTCTCTCAACACTGAGGACCATCACGAAGCGGTGTAGCGTTTCTAAGTGGCCGCGCTGGGATTGACTGCAAACTCAAGGCGCATAGGTCCATGCGGATACAATAAAGAAAATTCGTCTAGCCCGGCTTGTCGCGAGTGTAAATCCAGCACATACACGAGGATTATTGCTATACTTTTCGCCCAGAAAAAGCCGAAAATCTTGGTCTAAAAAGCTCTTCACAGAAGGCGAACCCCTAGTGAACTTTTCAATCCGTCTTTCGAGGAAGTCGCGAAGGGCTGCGAGTGGTGCGAAGGAATAAACGGAGGGCATCTGGCGAGAGGCAACGTCGCCGATTGTTACTGGTCGGGGCGAAAGAGGTTCTCACAAGCGGTGCGATAAAACTCTAACCAGGGCCTGCGTTCACAGGTAGTGATTGAGCTTGCGTCAACACCAAGCACAAACCGTCGTACAGCAACAGCTACTCACGAAATTAGAATTTAGCACCCGTTACGGCAAAGAGGGTTTACTGTTCTTGAAATCCATAAAAATCGATTTTAATAACAAAAATAAAGTGTAGTGTGGACGATTTACCTCACAATTAATTTGGCGTCTTTGAGGTCTTAGTTGTCTAATAAATTATATGTTTTAAAAACAGTTTTCACAGTAGAATTAATATAATCAAGGGTGGCTTATATTCTTTCAAGTGACAGGTAACAACGGACACATAACCCTCATAATCTTTCAACCAATAATTAAATTATTTTAATGAATGCGTCCTCTGAGTAAGTAAAACAAAGTGTACAAAATATATTATTAAAAAATCAAGATAGAAATTATTTCTATAAAACAGAATTTCAACATGATTAATAATAAATAATACTTAAAAAATTGTGCACTAAACAAATACAGTTAAGTATTCAGTGCTAGTTTGCAGGCAAACCAAAAATTGTATAACTTATATATCACCTCGTGAGGCAACATTCGGAGTGTACTATGTTTTATTCTGAGCTAGGAAAGCTAAAGCATTTTGCTTTAGCTGCCATAACTATGGGTACCTTGATTACAGCAACAACTACTGTTGCAACATCGGCTGAAATCAAACCAATTAATATACGATTTGCAGCGGATCTTACTGGCCCGCCGCACCCAGCTGGCATCGCTATGCAATATTTTAGAGAAAAATTGGAAAAGCGTGTGCCGGGAAGCAAAGTCCGGATTTATTACGCAGGCTCGCTATACAATATACCGGCTGCAATCGAAGCCATGCGCGAAGGCAATTTAGAAATGGCTTGGGGTCAGTACGGGAAATCTGCGCAAATTGATCCGTACGCGAATATTGCTGTTGGTCCAATGTTATTGACCACTCCAGGAGCCATGAACAAAATTGAAGGCATGGAAGCAGTGAAGATGCTGAAAAAGCGTTTTGCTGATTTGCATGGCATACACATTTTCGCAAATGCTCATCTTAGTATGTATATGGGGGCTGGCTCGGGTTCTCGCCTCCTCCACCCATCTGACTTTAAGGGTAAAAAAATCCGCAGTATGGGCCCGGCGGAAAACTCTTCTCTAAGCGCTTGGGGTGCAAACCCAACGACCATGGCCTTTGGAGATGTTCCTCCTGCACTACAAACTGGTGTGATTGACGGTCTATTAACCAGTTTAGGCGGGTTTAACGTGACTAAAGATCAGGCCCCATTTTTCACCGTTGCTGGAATAAATGGAATTGTCGGTGATTACTATACGATCACAGGCAGCATGAAGTGGTGGAAATCGTTAGAGCAAAATCAACGTGATGCTATTAATGACATCCTGCTGAATGATGTCGTACCATTCCAGAAAAAAATGAACTGGTGTAATGATAAACGGTTGATTGATAAGTATGAAACAAAGGATCCGAGTAAGCCGGGTATATATATCATGAAGCCAGCAGAAGCGAAGGCATTGGCAGATGCTATGGGAGATGCCCATAAAAATTATGTCTATGGCACGACCCCGGATGATGCGAATAAATGGGTAGACAGCTTCCATAATGAAGCTGCAGCATTAGTTGCTGCAAATCCACTAGGGAGTGACCCTTTAGAAAAGACAGACTGCAAAAAAATGGCGAAGTGGTTTACTCACTACAAAAAATACGTCAAAAAGAAAAAGAAATAACGAATATCAAAAATTTGGAAACCAGTAAAACGTTAATGGGGGGAATAGGAAATTTCCCCCCAATTTTTTAATTGGAAATAATATGAACTTACTACTCGATAATACCTACAAGTGTATTGGATGGTTTGTAGAGAATATAATAGGTAATTGTGCTGCATTGGTTATGTTCTTAGCCACAGGATTAGCGATTTTAGAGATTTTTAGAAGATATATCCTAGGTGTCACATTTGAATGGGGACAAGATGCTGTGTCTTATTTTATGATCAGCGCAATGTTTCTATACTTTTGTGTTACCCAATACAAACGTTCTCACCTTGCGATGAGGGCGGCCATAGACGCATTGAATAACAAAGGATTCATACGTTTTACTCAGATTTTGAGAATATTAACGTCTGCTCTTACAATATATATTGGTGCCAATTTCGCGATGTGGGGAATACCAATTGTTGAAAGGTCAGCTATGATGGGGCGAAAATCACAAAGCATGATATTAGATATTTGGCCATTTCAACTGTGTTTAGTTATAGGTTTTGGGCTTATGACAGTTGTAGGGATTTTTCAATTATATCAAGATATTCAACAACTGAGAGGAAAACCGGTGTTTAAATGGGCACCAGAAGAAGAAGAAATAGACATATAAGTTAATTTGCATGCGCGAATAAAATAGAGGTAAATAAGCGATATGGGTGTATTAGGTGGTAGCTTATTAGGTCTATTGATTTCTGGTGTTCCTATCGGAATTGCTCTAGCCAGCGCAACACTTTTAGTAATTTATATAGACCCTATAATGACGCCGAATGCATTATTTAGGGCCTTTTTTGCTTTTCTAAACAAATATACGTTAATGGCCATCCCATTTTTTATATATGCCGGTTTTTTGATGGAAAAAACTGGTTTAATTAAAAAGTTATTTAATTTAGCTGATGCTCTAGTGGGTTGGGTTCCCGGTGGCTTTGCCTACGCTACTCTAATTGCTTCTGTCTTATTTGGTGCAATTTCTGGTTCAAGTACAGCAATGGCTGCCGCAATGGGATTGATTGCATACCCTGAATTGATTCGCCGAGGCTACCCTGTATGGATGGCTGCGGGTATCTTGGCGTGCGGCGGCGGCATCGCCATTCTAATTCCACCGAGTGTTACATTAATTCTTTATGGAATTTTAACTGAAGAATCTATTATTGCCCTATTTATGGCAGGTGTTGTCCCGGGCCTGATGCTGGCTTGTAGCGATGCTGCAATTATTTTGACCATGTCATTTTTTATGAAGTTACCTGCTGGTGAATTCAGCAAATCAAATTTAATAAAAGCGGCAGCTGAAGCTTTACCTGCACTATTGATGCCGGTGGTAGTGCTGGGTGGCCTTTATGGTGGTTTTTTCACTCCTACAGAAGCAGGTGCTGCAGCTAGTGGCTACGCTCTGTTGTATGGTTTTCTTTCAGGACGTAAAACATTTCTAAAGGAATTGCTACCAACTACTACAAGAGCCATAAACCTAACTGCAATTGTCTTTTTTCTACTCGGTTGTGTTGGCGTTTTTCAATTTTTATTAGCGAATAAGGGTTGGCCACAAGACATCGCTGAATGGACTATGACTTTAGGTTTAACACAATTTGGCTTTTTGGCAGTACTATTGTTGTTACTATTGCTACTATCTATGTTTTTAACTGGCGTCGCAATTTTAGTGCTTACTGTACCTATCTTCTTTCCTGTTGCGTTAACTTTAGGTGTAGACCCTATTCATCTTGGTATATTGACAGCATTAGCTATTGAAATGGGAGCCGTTATACCGCCTGTTGGTTTGAATTTATTTGCTGTTAGTGGAACTACGGGTGTTCCAGTTACACGAGTAATGCGAGGATCCTTTCCATTCCTTTGTACCGATAGTATCGTATTAATTTTAGTATTAAATTTTCCGATATTAGCGTTGTGGCTACCTTCTCTAGCCCAAAAACCAGTATTTGGACAATAGAGATCTTCTGTTAAATTAAACTTTTGAACATTGGCGCTTATCAAACGCTTATCCTAATTTGTGAGTTTTCAATTTTCATAATTATATTCTAGTTTACTGCCATCACGTATAAGAAAAACATTGTCTAACTTATTTGCTTCAGTGTCGTGTGAATGTATTGTGCATTCCTGGAATCTCTATCTTTATAGGCTTTATTTCTATAATTTTCTTAGATCTAAACTACCATTCTGACCCCCAATTTCTAACACTGGTAACTGCATAAATCACATGTGCTAGACCTGTATGTTTTATTGCAAGTGTTCTGTGGATTAGAAATCGCCTTAATCCAAATGTTTCCGTTCTTGTACAAACCATTCGAGGGGCATGGGCGTGCCAGCGCCAATTTTCATCGCATTGCGGTAAATTTTACCTCCTACCGAGGCGAACTGGAGGCCCTGGTTGCCGTGGCAGTAATAGAAGGTAATCTGCGAAGCATCAGTGCGGCCGTTTGCTCGGCCAGCTATGACATCGATGTATTTAGGAAATGCACTCGCGTCGATATGAGCGGTGCCACTATCAGGGATGCGCGCCATTTCCTCATCAGTGCCAGCGACAAATCCAGCGTAGCTTAGTCCTACTCCCGCTCGATGGCGCTCAATATCTCCACTAGGTGCCATTGAATGGATCCCTTGACGCACAGAGATGTCGAACCGCGGAATTGCTTCTGGCGGCACCTCGTTGGTGCCGACGCAGACTACGTGCATACCTGGTTCAAGCCAGTTTTCTTCGAACACTGGTGAGCCCGAATTAGTGCAAGTCGCGACGATGTCGGCACCAGCCATTGCATCTTGCGCACTGTCTACTGCTTCGATTTGTATGGCGAGCCGCTTACTCATATTTGCAGCATAAGTTTCGCGATTGTTCCGTGATGGACTGTATACTCTTGCCCGCTTGATAGGCCGTACCGCGCAGAGCCCTTCGAGAAATGTCTGTGCCATCCCACCTGAGCCGATCATACACACTGTCTCTGCGTCTTCGCGAGCAAGCAATTTTGTACCTAGGCCAGCTGTCCCGCCAACACGCATGTGCTGTATCCAATTATCGTTTAGGAGGGCTAATGGCTCACCGTTCTCGGAACTGAAAAGCAGCACCACTGCGCAATTTTTACCCTTTTCTACAGAATATTGGCCCTCTCGCCAGGAGCCATCCGGTTGATGGTCGAATGTCATTACCTCGGACATAAAGCGGATGGCAAATATGCCATCGAACCAGCCCTCCATTGAACCGAAACGATAGTATTCGTTAGACTTTGAGTTAGGGACGTTCACATCGGTCTTTGGCCGGTAAATCGCTTGCCCTTTATCGATAGCACCGAACGCGCGTTCCAAAGCGTCAACACATTCGGCCATCGTGAGCAGGCTGGCTTGCGTTTGGTTATCTATCAAAATCATGAAACATCCTCTCAAAGTTTAGAATTATTATGCAGAAAGGCTTAATTTTTGCGCTGTATCGCAGTGCCGGCCTGAAATTAGGCACGCAGGATTTTGGAAAATATT
>CAZEER010000099.1:0-5792 GCA_964511215.1 uncultured bacterium
ACTGATAAGATATTTTATTCCCATATCAAAAAATATTTTATAATATTCCGCGCTAATTGGGGAACTTTTTTAAATAAAACGATTATAACTGAACTTATAAGGAACGTAAAAATTGATTCGTATTGAAAATCTATCTAAAGATTATGGAAGCGTAAAAGCAGTAGAATCCATATCTTTTTCACTTAATGATGGTGAAATCGTTGGTTTTCTAGGCGCAAATGGTGCTGGGAAAAGTACAACTTTAAAAATGATGACTGGCTACCTTACACCCACTGCAGGTAATGTATATGTTGATGATCTAAATATCACAGATGATTGTTTGGAAATTCAAAAACAAATAGGCTATTTACCTGAATTAAATCCTCTTTATGTTGAAATGAAGGTTCATGAATATCTAAAATTTCATGCAGAAATAAGAAATGTTAAAGGGAACCAATTCAATGAAGCTTTAAAGAAAGTCGTGAATGAATGTGGATTACAAGGAGTAGTTCATCGTACCGTAGGAAATTGCTCTAAGGGATATAAGCAAAGAATTGGTTTAGCTGCAGCAATGATCCATAACCCAAAAATTTTAATACTCGATGAACCAGTTACAGGTTTAGATCCAAATCAAATTGTAGAAATTCGAAGTTTAATTAAACGACTTGGAAAAGAAAAATTAGTACTAATGTCATCACACATTTTGCAAGAAATTCAAGCAACAGTTGATAGAATAATTATTATTGATCAAGGCAAAATAGTTGCTGATGGCACTAGCGAAGAGTTAATAGCAGACTCTCAAGGAAGTACAAAACTTCGCCTGGAAATTTCAGAAGCAAATGAAAATGATATCCAAAATATTGAAGCAACAATACCTAGTATAAAACTTCATAATATTGAAAAAAATGATGATACAATTATTGTAAATTTTGAATTTAATAATAATTCTGACCCAAGGAAGGATGTTTTTAATTATGCAGTTGAGAAGAATTGGATAATTTTAGAAATGAGTCTATCAAAAAGAAATTTAGAAGACCTATTTCGCAATCTTACTCTTCAGAAGGAAAGCGGAAATGAATAACATTGCAATAATTTTCAAAAAAGAATTACATTCTTTTTTTACCAGTCCAATGGCTTATATCTTTCTGGTCGTTTTTGCACTGATTAATAGTTACTTCTTTAATATTCAATTTTTCTTGATTAATTCATCAGATATGAGAGTCTTATTTAATATTATTCCGCTTGTATATTTATTTTTTGTTCCTGCTATTTCAATGGGCCTTATTTCAAGAGAAAAAAGTATTGGCACAATTGAAATAATATCAACACTACCTATCAACGAAAAAGATATTGTAGTTGGCAAATATCTCGCAGGTTTTAGCCTTATCTTAATAGGATTATCCCTTACTCTGATCCATTATATTAATTTATGTTATGTGGGTAGCAATATTGATCATGGTGCAGTTTTCACCGGTTATATCGGCCTTGCATTACTTGGTGGTGTTTATACTTCTATCGGCTTGTTTGCAAGTAGTTTGACTGAGAATCAAGTCATAGCATTTATTATTGGTATCGCCCTTGTATTAGTATTTTTCATGATGGATAAACTTTTATTCTTTTTTCCTTCTTCTATGACTGGAATTATCCAATATCTAAGTACGGATTTTCATTTATCTAATATGTCAAGGGGAGTTTTAGATACTAGAAATTTAATTTATTTTGGATCTGTAATTGGGTTCTTCTTAACAATAACAACACGTGTTTTAGAATCACGTAAATGGAATTAATTGATGCTAATTAAGAATAAAAATTCTTTTTTCATTTTTTTAGGGTGTTTATTAGTCGGCCTAATCTTGCTGAATATAACATCCAGGGATATTTTTAAACGATGGGATTTGACTGATAATCAAATGTTTAGTCTCTCTAATTCTAGTAAAAATATAGTAACCAAATTAGATGACTTACTTACAATTAAAGTTTATTTTTCAGACGACCTTCCTAATGAATTAGGTAATACACGAAGATATTTGCAAGATATTCTTGAAGAATATCGAGCAGTATCAAAAGATATAAATTTTTACTTTTACGACCCTAGTACAGACAGTGAACTTGAAGAGCAAGCTAGAAAAGATGGTATCCAACCTGTACAAATGCAAGCATTGGAGAATGATCAAATGGTTGTGAAAAAGGTTTACCTAGGTATGGTACTCCTTTATGAAGAAAAGAAAGAAATTCTACCTGTTATACAAACTACCGCTGGTCTTGAGTATATGATTAGCACTAAAATAAAATCACTTATTAATCTAGACAAAAAAACTATTGGGCTAATGCACTTAAACCTTAGTTCTGATATAAAGACTGAGAATATTAAAAGACAGCTTAATCAACATTATACTTTCAGAACTGTTCCAAGTAATAATGATATTCCTACAAATATTGATTTATTATTATTAACAGGAACTACTGATACATTAGATCCAAAAATAACCGAGAGTCTATCAAAATATTTAGACTCAGGGAAAACTATATTACTTGCGCAAAGTGGTGTTAAGGCAGATTTACAATTACAACAGGCTAACCAGATCAATTCTAACATATTTGAATTTTTAAATCAATATAGACTCGACCTTCAAAGAAATTTAGTCCTAGATGGAAAATGTGGAAAGGTAACTGTTCAAGTCCAACAGGGACCATTTTTAATACCATACCCTATTGATTATCCATTCTTCCCTATAGTTGATTCATTTAATGATACACAAATTGTGGTCTCTGCACTTGAGCAGGTACGTCCATTATTCCCTAGTGAAATAAGAATTGACACATTATTAAACGATAAAGTTGAAAATGTAGTACCTCTATTTTATTCTTCTAACAATAGTGGATTAATGGAAACAAATCTAATACTTAGTCCAGACCCTCAACAAAATCCCTTCATCCGGATTTTAGGGCAAAAGAGAAAAATTTTAGCAGCTTCTTCTAAACTTAAATCTGGTGGTGAGTTAATGCTCATCTCAGATTCAGGATTTTTAAATGATGAAGGTGGTATGGCACTAGAAGAGAATATAGTTTTCTTATTAAATGCAATAGATTATCTTGTTGGAGACCAAGACCTTATTTCACTGCGCTCACGAGAAATAACAAATCGTCCACTAGATATATTGCAATTAAATGATAAAGAAGAACAAAATTATTCTCAAGAAGAAAAAGATAAAATGAGTGATCGCATTAAGAAACGTTGGAAATTTGCAAATATGATTCTTCCCTCTGTTTTGATTATTGGGTTTGGGCTTTTTAGAATGAGAAAAGAAAAAAATGAAGCAGAAATGCTAAAACAAATATATGACTGATACAGTAAAATATTCATTAATCGCATTAGCAGCAATTTTCTTATTATTTCTATATAATATGAATTCGCAAAAATCTTATAGATTGAATGGTCAAGCAATATTCGATGATAATAGAGATGAGGTTTTCAGGATTCTTATTAGCGAGAATGATAAAGAGATTGAATTAGTAAGGAATGATACAACATGGTCTATAACACAAGCAGACTCTTTTATTATTAAAGAAAATCAAATTGATAAAATATTTGATAGACTTTTAAAGGTCGAACAGGAAATTCTTATTACCTCAAAAGAAGAAAAGTGGGAAAAATTCGGTGTTGATGATTCTCTAGGAAGGCATATAAAGGTATTTGATAAAAATGATAATGAAAAATTACATTATATTTTTGGTAATTCCGGTCAAGATTGGCAACACAACTATATTAGAAAACATAACTCTACCGATGTGTTTCGTACTAATGACAATGTTTACTTTCTACTAAATACTAATACAACATATTGGGGAACAAAGCCAACTAAGACTGATGATTCAGAAAAAATAAATATGGAACTAGATAACTAATATTGAATTGATAAATTTACTGTATATGTACTTTCACGGATTGTTTTTTATTATAATATTTTTTGATTGATGAAAAGTGCAAATAAACAAATACTAGTAGTTGGAGATCGAGTATTAATCAGAGCTGATACAGGTGAATCTAAATCACCTGCAGGTCTATATCTTCCTCCAAGTGTTATTGAAAAACAAGAAGTCCGTGGAGGAATGGTTGTAGAAGTTGGACCTGGAATCCCTTTAGGTAGTCCTGAAAGTTCATTTGATGAACCATGGAAAGAAAAAAAAACAGATATAAAATACATTCCAACTCAAGCTGACATAGGTGACTATGCATTATTTTTAGCTAAAGCAAGTATTGAAATAAAAATTGAAGAAAGGGACTATCTAATTGTTTCCCAATCAGCAATACTGATTCTTATCAGAGATGATATTGCTAGAGTTTTAGCATAATATCAGTAGTCTAAACCCATTTCATAAAACATAAATGCCCATTTTTCTGCAGTTTCTTTAATAACTTTCCCTGTAGGTTTACCAGAACCATGCCCTGCGCTTTTTCCAATTCTTATTAAGATAGGATTTTCACCACCTTGGGATGTTTGTAGTGTGGCAACATATTT
This sequence comes from uncultured bacterium, assembly GCA_964511215.1. Classification (GTDB taxonomy): domain Bacteria; phylum Fidelibacterota; class Marinisomatia; order Marinisomatales; family UBA1611; genus CAZEER01. The sequence goes on from CAZEER010000099.1 coordinate 4,500, forward strand.
AAAAGAATGTGCCGGCACTACCCTATCATCATGATCAGCTGTATAAATTAAGACAGAAGGATATTTTGTATCCTTTTTAATATTATGCAATGGTGAATATTTAATTAAATTATTAAAATATTTTTCTACACTAACAGAACCATATTCCACAGACCATGCATGACCAATTGTAAATTTTTCATATCTTAACATATCCATAACTCCGACTTCAGGGAATGCAACTTTACAAATATTAGGTTCTTGATTTATTACAGCACCAACTAAAAGGCCACCATTAGACCCACCTCGCATTGCTAAAAGTTCTGGTGATGTAATTCCTTCCTCAAATAGATATTTTGCAGCATAAATAAAATCATCAAAAACATTTTGTTTTTCTAAAAGCATACCAGCCTCATGCCATTCTTGCCCATATTCACTACCACCCCGAATATTGGCAATTGCATAAACTCCATCATTTTCCAAAAGAATTATATTGGATTTACTAAAATATGGTTTGATAGATATATTAAACCCACCATATCCATAGAGAAGAGTAGGTCGTTCACCATCCATTTTTAATCCCTTTTTATGTGCAAGAAAAATTGGAATAACTGTATTATCCTTTGATAAATAAAATTCTTGCCTCATAACAAAATTATCATTGTCAAAATTTGCTTTGGATTCTTCGTGTATTTCAGAGGTATTATTTAATATATCATATTTAAAAATAATTGTTGGATTCACAGAATTATTAAATGAATACCAAGTAATATTTTGATTTTTATCTCCATTAAAGCCATTAACTATCCCTTTACCTGGAAGATCTATATTGTATAAATAATTTCCATCTATATCGTAAGCTTTCCAAATTGATAAAACATCTTTAGTAAAATGGGCAAATATTTTACCTCCAACTATATCTGCATTATAAAGAACTGCATCCTTTGTACCTGATATTAAAGTCTTCCAATATCTCTCTTTAGGTCTTTGGGGATCAATTTCCACTATTTTTTTATATGGAGCGTTACGATCTGTTTCTGCTATTAATTTGCCATTAACATGGTCTATTATATATATATCACTATTGAAATCTTCAATAATGCTAGTCCACCCTACGGTTTCTTTCCATGTATCTCTAAAAGATAAGGAGTTCCCATATGTGCCTTTGAATCGATAGAGAAAAAGAAACCTTTCATCATCTGAGGAAGAAATACTAGGCGAGATTCTTGGAGTATTTGGATCATAATAAATTATTTCATCAGCAGTTTGAGACGTTCCTAAATGATGATAGTATACTTTAGAATTTTCATTTGA
>CAZEER010000100.1:0-5780 GCA_964511215.1 uncultured bacterium
AGGTTCTATAGAATTCTCCCCTAGTTTTACGACATCAATAGTAGAGGTAGAGGGCGATGACGTGAAAATTGATAATGAATACGATTGGGAACTGGATTCTGTATCTGTAGAGCCGTATACTGAAGACGGCATTGACACACGTTATGTGGCAAAAGTGAGGCTCGCATCTGTTGAAGAGAACTATCTTAATCAGCCATTTAATGTTGACCTGGGAGTGAAATTTACTCCTGATATTGATTCGGTAACTTATAACAACTGGTCCGATGCATTTGGTGATTATAAAGTCACTGACAAGTTATTAAAAATAATTAATAGTGAAGTATCAAGAGAAGGTAGTTTCTCCATTGACAGACCATTTGATACTCCCATTACTTTGATATACATGGATGGTCAGCAGTCTGAGTTTTTTGTTCTATTTGATAAGGAAAAATATACTGTTCTTAAAGGACTAAACTGGGAGATCCCGTTTAGTGTTGGGGGGGTGAATACCGATGCTGATTATAACCTTGAACTCGCTGGTGGTAAGGATCTGGTTAAAGAATTAATACCTGGGTTGCCTCGGGCATATATAAAAGGTCAGGGAACTGGTGGTGGTACTGTTGAAATAGTTGGTTACAGAAAGCGTGACAAAAAATCAAGTATCACCTCAGCGAAAATTGTAGCCGTTGATCCCAGATATAGTTCTCCTTCTGAAGACAAAGAAATTTTCATAGGAGAAAAGTATATTTTTGATAGTAGAGTTAAGGATGTAGACAGAGACAGGATATCTGTAAAAATTTCAGGCTCTGCCGTAAACACAAAAACTTTCAATGCATATGAAGCAAAATTCACGCCAAAAAATAGAGGGCAGATCAAATTTGAAACATTTGTTGATGGTAACGCTGTTAAGGGATTAACTCATGAGGTTAAAGTAAGAAAGATTCCGCCCCCTAAATTAGATTTTAAAAGGCTTGGTAAAGGTTCGAATAACATGATGCTCACAGTGACAACATTTGGAAATAAAAATGGTAAAAAGGCGGCCGTTCCTCTATCGGGTATATATGGTAAACTTGATGAAGAAGAGCCAGAAAAACGGATAGGGAACCGGAGAGTGGTTAAGTATAGTTTTGAATTAGATGAGCCACAGTTTGGAGAGACCACAGAGATTAGAATTAAGGTAGTAGATAAATATAAAAAAGAAACCGTCTCTGATAATGAGTTTGAATATTATGATTAATTCCATTAAAAAAATAGTCATCGCCTCCTTTGTCACGGTCTGTTCCTTTGCACAGGAGTCAATATACTGGGAGGTAGTTGATCCCATTGTAAATAGTGAGTTTATTGAGGCCTATATAAATAGATTGATTGAGGTAGATAAATTTGAAGAAAATAGTATACAAGCATCCTACTCAATCATAATTCAAATGGACGTAGGTAATGAAAAAATTGAATTAAAAAAACTAAAAGCCAAAGACTATCAGATGGGTCAGTATATTTCTTTTGATATGAAAGAAGTGGAAAAAATGGATCCAATTCAACTGGATAATCTCATGTCTCGTGAATATAAATGGAAAGATGTCAGCAATAGAGATCTGTCTGAGCTTGAACAGTTTAGCACAGTAGATAATGTATTTAAAGAGAGAAGCTTCAAAGACGCGAGAGACGCATTTTGGTGGTCTAATTCTCAGATAAGTGTTAGTACTGCTGGAAGAGGTTTTATACGGCAGAAGAATGGTAGCCTTGCCTTTCGCCTGGAAAGAGGGCTCCCGGATTTAGGTTTATCTAGAGAATTATCTGAAAATTTTCTGATGGGTATATCAAATGATATTGTAAGCACATATCTTATTGTGCCAGGAAACACTCAATCAGTGTCTGAGGGTATTGGCCATCCCCTAGAAGGGAATCTGGGCTTTGGTTTCAAGTTTGATACTCATAAACTAGGTGGCCAGATTAATTACATGGATGTGGATGGACTGGAATATAACCATGCAGATATGTTTAGCAGAAAACACGCTGTTCTTGCATCAAGTAGTGGAATATTATATTGGAGTAATACCTTTCAAATAAATAGGAAGGTTGACTCTAGCTATGGGTCTAAAATAAAAAACAAGAAAAAGGACAAAGCTAAAGCCGAAAAATTAATTTCAAAAAGTAGGCCCTGGACAATCGATGGTAGTAAATATAATGGTATATTTCAAAATTTTGAAGATGGTAATATAACTATTCTGGTTGATAAAGATGAGAAGGCTCATAAACAAGCGGAAAAAAGTAGAGAATGGAATACAACTTCGGGCAGTACAGTGAAAGCCACGGTAAGTGAGCGCTCAAGGAAAAATGTTACCTTGCTAAGGGTAAAAGATAATTTTACAATAATCCTAAAAATAAAAGATTTGTCTGAAGAGGACCGTGCATTCTTAGATAGATTAAAATGGGATGGGGAAAAAACTATGGTGGCCCCTATTGAAAATTTTTCACCAGCTGATCAGGGAATTATACGTGCATCAACAGGCATTGTTAAAGCGCGTAGTGGAAAAGGTAAAGAGCTTAAGGTTATAGAGCCCTTTGCGTCAATGAGACTAAAAGCCGGTCTGGCATTTACCCAATTCCTCCACAGTACAGTTGATGATAATAATATATCTACTGTTACAGATAGAGTTACAGGATCAGATGCCATTGGCGTTTATGTAAAAGTTGAGGGTGTCACAGATAATAAGAATTCAAAAGCCTATGTCCAGCTAAATGTTTCAGGCAGTGGTTTTAAGGCATATAGCTTTGGTCTGGAGCACAATGCATACCGTATGGTCAACATCGGCCTGGACTGTACCCTGTATCCAAGTAATTCATTTATAGAATTCCAGGATAGTCGAGATTACTCTGATAGCAAGTATCAGTGGTACCCAGGTGCGAGAGCTGATGAGAGTGGAGAGGGTGGTGGTACTCTTATGCTCTCACCTTATATCTCTGTGAATTTTTAAATAAGTTGGGAAATGATATGATTACCAAATTAAAATTTTTTATTTTATTATTTTCAGCCACGGCATCTGTAATTGCACAATCAGGGTTTTCTGTTAAGGCAGATAATGCATCGGTCCAAGAAGATCAGACTGTAAAAATAAATGTTCTCAAGAATGATCTCATTGAGGATAGGACAAACTTATTAATTGAGATTGTATCTGAACCGCAAATGGGCAGCGTGAGTATCCAGGATAATAAAGTTGTTTATACCCCCAACCCTAATGTTAATGGAATAGATAAATTCGAATATAAAGTTGATATAGGTACAGTCTCTGGGACGGGTCAGGTGCGGGTAAATATCAGTCCTGAGAATGATGCGCCGACAGGTTTAAACCTCTTAACAAATAGCATTAAAGAGAATTCATCCCAGGGTACGGTGATAGGAAAATTGGAAGTTGAAGATCCTGACAAAGACGACAGGTTTCAATACAGTCTCGCTAGAGAAAATAAAGAGGACTTTGAGGTTAAAGGTTCGAATCTTATAGCAAAACGTTCTTTTGATTATGAAGAGGAAAAGTCATTTACTGTCACAGTTCAGGTGACTGACTCGGGTAAAGAAAAATTTGTGGGGACAGTAAGTGTGAATGTCGAGAATCAAAATGAAAGCCCAGTCTCTGAGGGAGATAAAAATCTGATTTTTGACCACCCTGAAAATGCTGGAAAGATTTTTGGTCGTTTAAAAATCATTGACCCCGATGCTAATCAGTCCAGTGTGAAATACAAGATTACCAAGAGCGATGATGGGGATCATTTTAAGATTACAAGAGCAGGAGACATTGCATTTCTTAGAGAACCTGATTTTGAAAATCCTGTAGATAAGGACAAGGATAACTCGTATAATTTTTCATATAAAGCTGTTGATAGCAAAGATAATAAATTATTTATTTCGGGGACTGTCACAGTCAGTGTAAAAGATGCTGAAGAGACGGAAATTGTTGCCCTTGATAAGAGAAAGTATACGGCATGGCAGGTTGACCACCAGCCCTATCATATTCTTATGGAGGATGCGATATTAAACTATATGAAATTAAAGTATTCTGATGCCGGTGATGGTGATGCAACAGATGATGGCTATGGAGATCTAATTCAGGAAATGAAGCCAACCGATCAGGTAATAATCGTCCAGGAAAAAGGTAATGATAGTGAAATACATGAAATATGGTACGGGAATGGTCTTGACTTTACCACTGTTGATCGTGAAAAAGTGGACTGGATATTTAGCCAAGATATACAGAATGTTTTAATTGAAAAAGATGATTATTTAACCAGCGACTCTGAGACTGTATTTCATGAGAGTGAAAAAGACCGTCTAATGGCTGGGTATGGATCCCAATTTTCTGTTTGGCATGCAAATAATTTTAAAATGTCCCTCTCATCTTTTTCAATGAGATCGAATTTGTTGCAATATGCCTCAAATTTCAGAGTGGGTAACTCCTTAATAGGGTTGCCGGGCTTGCTTGCAGGGTCTAGCGAATTAGGTGTAGCCACGCAGAGATCAGAGTTTGGCTTGCGTGTACCATTTTCCTTTGATTTTGGTACGGGGAATTATAATGAAGTTGATACACCGAGTGATGAATATTTAGGTTTATACGCAAGAGGGAATATAGAGAATCTCTTTTCTACTAAATCCAGCCTCCATGCTTTAGCGGGATTTACATTCTATCCTCCGAGCTCAGGAAATAAGTTAACATCACTTAAAGATTTATCACCGAATGATTCAACGCAGGTCCTTTTCTGGGAAAATATTCCAGATAGTGTAAGTAATGTAAATATTTTAGATAGCTATGCCTTACTTGCGACTACAGTGCAAGTCCCGATTAAGGTATCCTTTATTGGTAGATTAACTGCGACACCGGGATATCACTACCTTAAAATTGCACATCGTTTGAGAGATAAAAGGCACACGGCGACCAAAAATAATCAGGAATTATATGATAGAACCTTCTTTGATCAAGGCATCAAAAAGAATTCATCCGATTTATCATATATAGAGTGGTATGAGAGAGACTTGTCCAATGGCAGTGGAGAACCCTTTACCATGTTGAATTCTTTTTACATCCGATTTGACATGATTGGTCAAATTGGTCAAAAACCAAGATTTATTGATAGAGTTTCCTTTTTAGATTTTATACAGATTTCAAGAGTTCCGTTCTATGAAATTTCACTGCAATATATTTCTAGTTTAAACTCGCTCCTAAGTTTAAACCTTAATCTGTCTGATGATATAGGTATTAGTCTAACCACTCTTTCAAAGAATGGAAGTTTGATAGATAGAGGGAATTGGATGCCAGATTCAAAAGTTTGGTTTGGACTTAATTATAGGTCAAATTTTTAATAATTAAATAGTGAATATTCTTGGATCACTGTTAAAGAAAAATTATCAGGCTATTATTAATATTAACCTTTTATGTTTTAATCATTCTTAGATTAATTGTCCAAGACATTACATATGGAGACTTTGATATCTAAAGATAGAATAGGCTATTTAATTACTTGTAGTATTCTTTAATATCATTTGATTATGATTATGCTACGTTTTATTGTAAGTCTACATATTATTAATAAACATTAATGCTCCACATTCGTGAGGTTTTTTGTTTGTGGGATGATAGATAGATTCCACATGTTTGAATGATTAATAAAAGAACGGATTTATGGAAATGATTTTAATCGCTCCATTTGTTGACTAAGTCTTATAGATGAACTGTTATCGAATATGATAGGAAACACTCTGAAAAAATGAGCAAAATAACAAGGAGAGATTTTATTAATGGAACTTTAATGGC
>CAZEER010000101.1:0-5685 GCA_964511215.1 uncultured bacterium
ATAGAAAAAACATCTAGATGAAAAAACAAAAAATAAAGAATCAAATTCGCCGATTACGATTCGAGGCAAATGAAATGACTCAGGCAGAGTTAGCTGAAAAAGCAAGTGTAACACGACAAACGATTATTGCACTTGAAGCTCAAAAATATTCACCCTCTCTTGAACTTGCATTTCGAATAGCTAATGTTTTTGATGTACCATTAGAAGAAGCATTCCAATATGATTAAACACACCAATTCAGATAGAAAAATATTACCACATAGAATGATCTATAATTATTTTAATTATATAGTATTCTTAAACATTAATAGTGGCTTCTATCAGAGCCATACTTATTTCTGCTGATTTCTCTTCCTCAAGATTCATATGTTTTGCCACTACCTCTGCAGTTTTAGTCGCAGCCAATTCCATATCGGGAAGAATGGGTAGTGTTAGCTCTACTTTTGGTGAATTATTTTTGCTCATAATCCTCTCCATAGTGATTTTTAAAGGGAATTAATAAATATAAATTAGACAGCAAGGCTCATTTTCCAAAGTTTTACTTTTTCTTTACTATCACAATTGTAATATCATCCTGGTTTCTTAAATCTCCTAACCAACCAGAGCCTAAATCAAGGAGTGCTTGTTTCTGATCATCTGCACATAGATGTCCATTTTCTTTGATACAATTAAATACTGCTTCATAGCCCAACATATCACCAGCAATATTTGTAGCTTCAGGAAGACCATCAGAAATAAATATAAGACTATCATTTTTATTAAAACTAACTTCCTTCAGTGTAAATGACTCATCTTTTAAACTCCCAAGCGGTAGACCTTTAATTAATATTTCATCCACTTTTTTTGTGCTTCCATGAAAGTGATATACTGGTGGCATAGCAGCAGAAGTAATTTCAACTCTATCTTCCCAAATTTTTGCCACGTTTATAGCCATTCGATTCCAACCTAAATCTATATTTTTTATCACTCGGTTTAATCTTTTTGCAATGTCATTAGGGGGAATGGCCGGAATACCATATAGACCAGCCTTTGTAATACTAACCATCATACCAGCGGTCATACCATGACCTGTGGCATCACCAACAACTACATATAGACTTTTTTTATCTTTTTGGGGAAAATAATCATAATAATCCCCACCAACTTCAGATGCCGTTTCTATTGTGGCTGAAATATCTAATCCTAAATCCGTAGGCGTTTCTTTTGGTAACATGTCAAGTTGAAATTTTCGCGCTTCTTCTAACTCTTCTTCCCTTCTCTCTTCTTCGGATGCTTTTGCCTGAGCGTCTTTTTGATATTTTACGTAATAGGCAAAAAGTCCAAAAATGGTTGAAATATATAAAATATAAGCCCACCAAGTTTTCCACCAAGGTGGGATGATTTGAAAAGCTATTCTCGCGGTATTTATACTTTCGTATCCATCACTATTATATGATTTAATATTGGCTGTATACTTACCTGGATCTAATCCTTGAAGTTCTATATATCTCCTGTTCCCATTATCTACCCAGGAATTATGATATCCATCAATAAAATATGAGAAAGTTGTATTTTCTGATTTAAAGATTGCTGGCGCAGTTAAATTGATTTTTATTGTAGGAGTTGTATGTGTTACTTTTATATTATTTTTTTCAACGTCATGTTTTTTATTCTGTTTATCAATAAGCTGCACAGATTCGATGGTTACAAAGGCTTCAAATTCATTAGTATATATTTTTTCTGCATCAATTTCTTGTATAACCCGTGGAGATATGACAAATACACTACCATCTTTTTTTGAAATAAGAGCATTTTTGTCTCTATAGAAAATTCTTAAACCTTCTCTTGGTCCCACAATGCGCATATCTCTGGACTCCCAATTAACTAATGCCAAACCCCCATTCGTAAGTGCCCATATTGTAGAATCAGAAGAACCTGCAAACGAAATAATGTTATTACTAGGCAGGCCATCATCAATTGAAAGATTATCAAAATTTCCATTATTATATATAAAGATACCATCTCCATTTGTACCTATAAAAAGCAAATCTAAATGCTTTTCTATGCAAGAAACCGAACTTGAAGAAAAAGAATGGAGATCTGATTTTAAATAGGTGTGATGTTTTATTAATTTGGGAAGTTCAGGATTTTTCATTTCAAGCTGATATAGACCACTTTCATCGTTCCCAATCCAAAGAGTTGATCCGTCCATAAAGAAACAAGATGCACCTGATGGTAAAATTTTTGATAAAAGCCTATTTTTCCTATAATCCGTTATTAAACCTGTTTTAAGATTCACGTGAGCTATACCACTATTTTTTAGTGAAATAAAAATATCTAAACCAGTTTGCAACATACTATTTATTTGAGTATCAAAAATTGCCAATATTTTGGAATTGTTTTTGTTATCAATCATTTCTAATTTTTTTTCAAATAGAAAAATATCTTTGCCTCTTGAAACATATAACCCTGTTTTTTTATTTATTTGATTTGCCAGATTTTTAATAATCACTTTAGTCTTTACACCTTCATTCAGCATTAACAAACTATTATTTTCTAATAAAAAAAGTTCGTACCCATCTTTTGAAAATTGTCCATCCTCTATTTTGAAGTTAGGATAGATCTTAACCGGGCTTGTAGTGTTGCCTGATCTCATTAATCCATCATCACCAACTATCCAAGTCCCCTCTTCTTGATCAACAAAAATATTTCTAGGTTTAATTGGTGTTTCTAATTTTTTGAATGATATATCATCAGATTGGGTCACTGTCAATAATAGCGCCTCCTTGTGATCCCTAGATGTAATAAAATATTCACCATTATCTAGGCTAGTTACATCTCGAAGTGGACTTCCTGTTGAAATTGTTTGAATAATAACATTGCCTTTAAGTATCAGTATTTCATTTTCTAAAATAACACCAACTAGACCAAGTTCTCTAATTTCAAATAAGCATCTAATGTAAGATGATCCTGCAATCCCAAGATTTTGTCCAATATTATCAGATAAAGATAAATCAGTTATACCAAGACCTCTAGTTGTTCCAATGTAAAGTTTGCTATCAATAATTAATACAGAGGTGATAGTGTCTGCTTTAATCATTGGTGTTTTACCACTATAAAATCTTGTTGTTTGGCCTGTGTTTATATTTGTTTTATTTAATCCATTTGTTGTTCCAATCCATAATGAATTATCATGTATTGTCATTGGAGTTGATTGATTATCACTGAATTTTGATGATGAAAGTGAAAATGGATCAAGTGGATCAAACTGGTACCTATTGATTTCTTTTGTCTCTTTTGAGATACTAAGTATTCCACTATTTGTTGTAGTAAAGTATAACTCAGTATCAGTCTCTACCAAATGTATAGGTCTCGAACCTGTTTCTATTCGATAGAATAAATCTTTTTCTTTATCATAATAACATAAACCACGATCCGTACCGACCCAAAGTGTATTGGATTTATCTATATATGTAATCCAAATCCTATTACCAGAGATTGTGTTTTCATCGAAAATATTTGATCTGTAAACCTTGTTCGAAAAGCCGTCATATCTATTTAAACCCTCATCAGTACCTATCCATACAAAACCTGTGCTATCCTGTGTGGCAGATAAAATTCTATTAGATGAGATATTTTCGATTTTCAATTTTTTGAAATTCGCGAAAAGTATAACACCCAAAAAAGGGAGAAGTAAAATTATTTTCTTCAAACTTTAAATTTTATCAAGTTGCTTTTTAGCCAATGCTCTTACAATTGCAATGTCCCAGTTACTAAAATTAATATTTGCTAATTCCTTAAATATTTTTTTTGCTTGTTCATCTTTCATTTCAGCTTTTAAAGTGAGGGCTTTAAAATAATTAAAATAAATACTCGTCTCATCTCCATTTTCAAAACTGATTAATGCCTGATTATAGTTACCTTCCATAAGATTGGCCATGCCCAACAAACCATAATATCCAAACATTGCAGTTGGGTCATTTATTTTTTCTTGGATTGCTCTAAGCAATTCTAAATTATTTTTTGCCTTATCATATCTACCAAAAAGGATATTAAGCCAAGCTTTGTAGTATTGTTCATCAGCGGCTAATATATTTGTTACATTATCATCATTCAATAAACTAGCTCTCTTTTTGTCCAATTGAATGATCTTTTTCATTGAAGAAAATGCATCCTCCTCCATTTGATTATGTGCATAACATACCATTTTTTGCCAATTAACTCTTCCCTTCATACTAATTAGTGTAATATCATCAAATTCTTTTGTTTCTAACAAACTTTCTACTTTTGAAATATTATCAATTGCACCTAAATAATTGTTTTCAAATATATATGAAATTGTAAGATAAAAATTTAATTCAAACCAGCCATTATCTGTCCTTGCTAGGTTAATCGCTGTTTTATATCTATCTCTTGCAGTTTTATAATCACCGCTAAACATATAATTATGACCTGAAACGATATTAGCGGTCCCCTCAGAAGATAAACCTTTTCTTTTTTCAATAGATTTTTCATACAGGGGTTTTGCTTTTTCAAAATCCCCAATTTGTCTATAACAATTTGCTTTAAAGTGATATGGATAACCATGATCCGGTAGTATCCTAATTAACTCATCACCATATTGAAGACCAAGAGCTACATCCCTCTGATCTTCCGGTAACATTTGTTGATAACCTGCAGCAATATGGTGTCCCATTAATAAATTATAAGCATCATAACTATCGGGGTTTAAATCAATTGCCTTTTTTAGAGATTCTATTGCCGCATTTAATTCTCTTCTATCACTCTGAACTAGACCTAACCAAACGTATGATTGATATGAATCCCCATGATTTTTAACTAACCATTGCGCATCTTCTAAGGCCTGGTCCATATTACCACTTCTATATGATTGTCTTATTGATAATATTTTTCTCTCAGCCTCCGTTGCTTTTACACTTAATTCCTTAGCTCTTTCTTCATATTTTTTTCTAATTATAGGGTCTAGAGAGCTGTGAAACTCCAATGCTAAAACAAATTCAGGATCAGATACTAAAGCTGAGTCAAGTAGCAGTCTCATCTCATATTCATCACCAACTTGATAAGACAGCATTGCTTTTTTATAGTACTCAAGAGCTTTTTGGGAGGCTGTTGTTATCGGCAATTCAATAATAGGCACTTTCGAGCATGATGATAAAACTACTAGCAAAATAGTTATAAATTTCTTCATTTGTATTACCTCAAGTGAATATTTCTAATTAGATAATATTAATCTAAAAAATTATTACTAGATATATATCATACTAAAATTAATAGTATTAATCAGAAAAAATAGTATAATTCAAATTTTATTCTTCTTCAGCTAACTCATTCAATTTATTTTGAAAATCACTCATTTTCTGAATACTCCTATATTATTAATTGTAGAAGCAATATTTTCGATTTCTTAGGTTACATCTCGCCAAGAAAATCTGATAAAAGTAACAAATCAAAAACATCTACAATTGAATCAAAATTAACATCTGCAAAATCAATTGATTCAATATCATTTATTATAAAAGACAACAACATTAGAAAGTCAGATTCATTTATAATGCCATCATCATTTATATCATACAATGTACTTACACTAATACTAAACTTTATCGCTACTGGTCTATGATCTGATATATTTTGGTCATATTCATTCCAACCACCATCAAGATATTCATCAATTTTTATTGTTTG
>CAZEER010000102.1:0-5567 GCA_964511215.1 uncultured bacterium
TGGACTTTTTAAGACCTGGCTGGGTAAACCCCGGCAAACATTTTCGGCTTCTTTAGCTAACCAACGCGCGATGCCTAAAGGGAATTTATTCAGGGCTCGGACGTAGTAGTTATGACAGACATTATGAAGAGCAATTATATACTTTCGATGGTCGGATTGTCGGGCAACGGTTTCGATATTTAACTCGTTTAGCTCCCAGTCTTGTGTCCAGCTGTCGGCGTTGCGAATTTGTTCTTCAAGCCATGCGGGTGGTTCGGAGCTGGGTGGGATAAATCCACCAAGAGGATATCGGGATGGAGATGGTTTATCGTCTGGATGCGGCAACCGTATCATTGCTTATACCTTCTTTCTGAACGGTAATGTTTCCGATTGTCGTTTGCGCATCCCCATAGCTGCCGAGATGGTGCCGGCAACTTTTGCGGCGGCTTTTTTGACTGGGTCGGCCGCGAGGTGGGCGTAACGCGCTGTAGTCTGCGGCTGTGAATGCCCGAGTATTTTGCCAATGATGGGCAGTCCCATGCCTGAGGATACGGCTATCGACGCGAAAGCATGGCGCAAGTCGTGAATACGCACGTCATCCAGACCTGCTTCGGAACGGATCGCTCTCCATGGTTTATTCAGGTTCACCAAATGCGTTCCGGTCCTTTGACCCACGATTACAAATGGGTTGCCTTTTTCTTTGCCCATATCCTGTAACACGGCTAGTGCCGGTGGAGGCAGGTGTAAGGTCTTGGCACCGGTCTTGCTGTCAGGTAGTCGGGCCTGACCAAGTTCCATGTCGATGTAATCCCACCTAAGGGTCAGAATTTCATTAAGTCTAGCGCCTGTAAAAATAAGAAGTTTCACAGCTGCTACGACGTAGGGAGAGCGGCCCTCGTAGTTATTGAGGGCTTTCCCCAGTTGTCCCAGTTCTTCCGAAGACAGCATCCGTTCGCGTTTTTCTTCTTTAAACTTTTCGATATATCGACAGGGATTACTAAATTGCGGCCGCAACGCTTTTTGCTCTGCCCAATTAAAAAACTTTGAAAGTACGGCGGTGCACCGGTTGGCCTGATAGGGCGTCGCTCGAAGACTTGAATGGAAGCGGATTATATCAGCGGGTACTACATCTTTGACGCGATGCCGTCCCAGCGCGGGCAATATTATTTTCCTGAATAAGCGAATGTACTCGACAGCCGTCCCACTCTTTCGCTTTTCCAGAACATGTTCGTCGATAAATTGCCCGGCGGCCTCTTCCATGGTAGGGGCTAATTTCTCGGCGTCCCGGTAAATCGCTGGATCGTTCTCCGACGCCACCATTCCTAGTAATCGTATGGCTTCTGAACGAGCGTTTTCGGGCGTCCAGGGACTACCGTGGCGGCCAATGGTTAGCCAACGCTGTCTTCCTTGGAAGCGATACTTCAGACAATAAACCTTTGAATTCTTCTGGCAGCGGATGCCAAACCCGACGGGTGAGATATCCCATATAATTTCACCGGGTTTAAGAGACTTCACAACGCTGAGTGTGATGCGCTTTGTCTTATCCAAAACCATGACAAAAAACCGCTATAATTTAGCTACCATATAGCAACCACAATAGCAGGTATTGGCGGCGAGTTATGGTGAATTATGGATTTAACTTTTGTTGTTTTTCAATGTGTTGGCGACTAAAGCGTAATAGGAAGAAATGATAGAAAGAAACTCTTAATCAGCGGGTCCGGGGTTCGAGTCCCCGTGCGCCTACCAATAAAATCAATCTTTTATCTTGCACCATGTAATTTATTAAAACCTATTGGGTTACAAACGGTTGCAAATTTCCAACTTGGTGAATCCGGGTCCCTTTTGGACCAGCTTTGATTGTCCCCGGATAGTGTAGCCATTCCCAATCCCGACTTCGGGCCGGGCCTTCTGGAGAAGGGGCCGTAGGACAGTCTTCCACGCAAACAATGCATCGGGGTTCGGGGCTAAACTTGCAATCGGTGCACGGCCCAGGGACCCCGGCCCCCGTTTCAGTAACAGGATTACATCAATGGCAGGGTTAGCACCCCTGGATCAAAAGGCATGGTTCCTGAGGTTGGGGCTTGGGCTGGGTTTCACGCCTGGTAAACTGATTCTCACGGGACGGCCTTCGGGTATAATTTCGCATTGGCTAGTTTAACAATCTGGACCTTTATTGCGATAATCATCGATGCAATTTGTAAACACCGTATCTCCAATGCAGCCACTTCTTACCAAACAAAATATGTGTTATCTTGCCTGCCCCGGCAAGAGGAGCAGGAGCTATGGCAGTCGATAAGGACGTGCGTGCGGCGCTGGATACGATCTTCGCTGCCGATTCCGATTTTTACCAAAAGCGCGGCTGGAACCAGCGCAGCGGCTACGGCGAGCGCCCCGCCATTCTCAATATCGACCTTGCCAATGCCTGGACCCGGCCTGGCCACCGGTTTTCGTGCAATGACATGGACGAACAAATCATTCCCGGTGTGCAGCGCTTGAACGCGGCAGCGCGCGCCAAGGGGGTGCCGATCATCTACACCACTACGGCGTTTTGCAGCCGTTTCGATATGGGCGCCTTCCCGCTCAAAAAGCCGTTCGAGGACCTGATGCAGGGCACGCCGGCGACAGAAATCGATGCCCGCGTCGCGCCTGAGGACGGCGTCGATACGGTCATCGTCAAAAAACGCCCGAGTGCCTTCGCCGGCACCCATTTGGGCGGAATCCTGCGCGCCGGGCGTATCGACACGCTGATTTGCACCGGGGTCACCATGGCGAGTTGCGTGCGTCACACGGTCGAGGACGCGCTGGGTGAAGGTTTCCGCACTGTGGTGGTACGGGAGTGTGTCGGCGACCGGGTGCCCGCAGCGATCGAGTATAACCTGTTCGAACTCGACATGAAATATTGCGATGTAGAGCCATTGGAGCGGGTGCTCGGCCACCTCAATTCGCTGGAACCCTTCACGAATATCTGAATTGTGAATCCCGAACGTTAAGAAAAATATCTTCACCGAACGAAAAAAAACAAAATTTGATTTCAGTTTGAACCGATTACTATCGGAAATAGATAGTTAAAGGTTTTTCGGCCAAATCTAACCAAACCCTCAAACCGCCTATGGGTGTTTATCGAGGGTTTGTAGACGTAGTGAAATACTGCACCGGCGGTGGCCGCGGACGAATTTTATACGGCCGGGTTTTCCGCACCAGGGGCAGCGGTCCGTTATTTCGGAAGGCCTTCCGATTTGATGCGTTCTTCTAATTTATCTCTGTAAGGGTAAAAGTATTTGACGGAGCAAAATATTAGACAAAATAAAGGCCCTACCATAAGGGCTACCCATGTGGGATAAAGAACCCAAGCAGACCATTCGAGGGATGACAATAAAAAATATGATGGGACAATGCTGATTAAGTAACTAAGCACTAAAATGGCTGAAATTGCCTTGATCAAGCTAAGTTGAACTCTTGGAGTAATGCTCATTTTACAGTAATACTAGTATAAAGGCTGGTAATATCCAAACGGGTGCTGGCCTGCGTAAGTCTTGCGCCGAGGTGCTTTGCCGCTTGCTTTATGGAAGAGATGTAGCACGGGCGGGCGCCAGTTTAGGCCGACCGCTCTTAAATGGTCTGCTTCGTCCAGCCCTCGCGGGCGGTCCTCTAAAATTTCATTTTGTTTATCGAATAGGACAACCCAACTTTCATAGATGCTGTCGTATGCAGGGTTTTTATTACTATACGAAGGGCCTCTTATAGGCTGGCGCTTCCCGTCCGCGTCCATGATGGAACCACCGAGGTTAACCCAGCAGTAGGGGATCACTGCTTTTCCCTCCCTTGCCGTCTCCGGCGTCATGATCGCTCCATAAAACCTAAAATAATCACCATTAAACAACCTGGAACAGATGGATATATACGCTGTAAATTGCGTCTTTCTCCCCTTCCTCAGGCGTTTTACAGATTCTCCGAAATTGTGGTCGTTATGATCCAGGAAATACAGAGCCTTATGAATTAAGCCGTTACTGCTTCAAACGAGTCTAGGCGGCATCGGCCTTAGCCGCAAAATGTGGCATGACCTCCTCGGCGAACAGGTGCATGCACTGGTGCATCTTCCCGGCATCGAGGCCGGCTTTGCCGAAGTTGCCCCGGATCGAGTTGATGCCGAGGGAGCGCAGCACCTCGATGCGCTCGCAGACTACCTCCGGGGTACCGACCAAGGGCAGGATACCCAGCTTCTCCGCGCTCTTAGTGCCGTGAATGCGGTCCTCGTCCCGCCGACCCCATTGCTCGAACCCTTGCGGCAGCGCCCCGGAGGCGCCCTTCGGATTGCCGATGCGCAGAAACTCGGCGTCGATCTCCGTCTCGAGCCCTGCGATGTCGCGCTCAGCTTCCTCCATCGTCGGGGCCACGTAGATATTCTGGGCAACCCCAAGGTCGATGTGTTCGTGTGCATGGCCATGGTGCTCCATACGCTCGTGCCACAGCGCGATCACGTTGGGGATTTGGCCGATAACCGCGGTGGGTCCGCCGACCATGATTGGTAAGCTGCGTGAAGCCGCGAAGTCGACGCTCTCCGGGCTCGTGCTCACAGCCACGTGGATGGGGATGGGATCCTGGATTGGTTTCGGGAGTACATTGAGGTTAGTTACATCGATGAACTCCCCCTTGTAGGTCAGGGGTTCGTCCTGCCAGCAGCGCAAGATGACATCGATGTACTCGCGGAACCGGGCACGTGCTTGCGTGATGTCCGCCCCCATCCCGTTGAACTCGAGGGCCTGATAGCCTGCTCCGACGCCGAGGGTCAGCCGCCCGCCGGAAAGGATGTCGATCGTAGCGGCTTCCTCCGCGGTTTGGATGGGGCTGCGCCAGGGCAGCACCACCACCGCGCTGCCGATGCGCGCATTCTTGGTGCGGGAGGCGACGTTGCCGAGGAGTGAGAACACGCCGGATACAAGACCGTGGCGGGAGAAGTGGTGCTCGCCGATCCAGATCTCATCGATCCCGAGCTGGTCGCCGAGCTCGATTTTTTCCATGACCGCTTCGATGCTTTGCCGGGGCGTCGTGTCCTGATGCCAGCGAATAATCTCGAATTGGCCGAATTTCATAGCTGGAGCCCTCTTTGCGGTCGTGTCTTACGAGTGCTGATCATACGGTGCGGGGGCGATGTGGTCGAGCCGATGGTCGTGCGGTGCTAGTGGTGAGCGCCG
The DNA here is from genome assembly GCA_964511215.1 of uncultured bacterium. Taxonomy (GTDB): domain Bacteria; phylum Fidelibacterota; class Marinisomatia; order Marinisomatales; family UBA1611; genus CAZEER01. The sequence continues at coordinate 5,172 of CAZEER010000102.1, forward strand.
CCGTGAGGTAGGCTGAAGTGAGTTCAACGCACTGCCCTGCGAGGTGCCTGGCATGAACGACTCCTCGATGCATTGGCGCTCGGTCACCGACCTGTCGGAACAGATCCACACCGGTGCCCTTTCTCCGGTTGAGCTGATGGAGCATCTGCTCGCGCGGGTGGATTCCTTCAATGGCAAGCTCAATGCTTTCCGGCCTCTCGACCCCGGTCGGTCCCTGGCCGCGGCGCGAGCGTCGGAGATTGCGCTTCGGGCGGGCGAGGACTGGGGGCCGCTGCACGGTATTCCCCTCGCGGTTAAGGATATCATCGATATCAAGGGGCTTCCCACCACGGCGGGAGCGCGTAGCCTCGGCAATGCCATCGCGGAGTCCGATGCCACCGTGGCGCTCAAGCTGCG
>CAZEER010000103.1:0-5562 GCA_964511215.1 uncultured bacterium
TTTTTCAACAGATGAAAAAGTAATAGAGTCCATTAACCCTATATTAATTATTTAGGGCTTCTATTAATTTAGGTACGATCTCTAGTACATTTCCGATCACAGCATAATCGGCCAGTTCAAATATAGGTGCCTCAGGGTCCTTATTAATTGCTATAATATTCTTTGATCCCTTCATACCAACCACATGTTGAATAGCACCAGATACTCCTAAAGAAAAATATAGTTTTGGCGCAACATTGTGCCCCGAGCTTCCAACCTGTCTGAAAGAATCTACCCAGCCAGAATCAACTACCGGTCGACTAGCGGATACCTCAGCGCCCATTGCTTCTGCCAGATCAAAAGCTAGATGAACATTCTCTTCCTTCTCTATACCTCTACCGACCGATACAAGTAATTCAGCATTTTCCAGATCTACATCGCCTGCGGCTTCTTGAAATGGCTCTTCTGAGACAGAACGAATATCAGAACCATCGAGTTCTATATCAATTGCCCTAACTGAAGATGAACCTGCTTTCAATTCTTCATCATTAAATGCAGCAGATTGAAAACTAAGTATCATTTGATCTGAGCTTGATGATACTGAAGCATTTAGTTTTGCATTGAGGACCTGCTTAACAAATCCTCCATCAGATAGTGAAATTATATCCGGGATGAAGGGTATATCTAGTCTAGCACTAACCCTAGGCATGAAATCTCTTGTCTGATAAGTATGACCAACCACGATCATTGTCGGATATGTAGAGTTTATGACCTGAGTTACTACTTCTGAATAACCATCTGAGCTATATGTTGACAGGAGTTCATGCTTTACTGTTAGTACCTCTTCTAGCTCATAACTAGATAACTCACTAGCTAAAGCATCAGCATTTTCACCAATAGCCAAAGCAGTGACCGAGCCACCCAATTTTTGCGCTCCTGCAATTGCTTCTCTACTAAGACGATGTAGTGACCCTTGGGTCTCTTCTAGAATAACTAAAATATTCATAACCTATATGACCTTTATTTCAGATTTTAACACTTCAATTATACGTTCAATAATCTGATCCGAATCTCCTTCTATTATTTCAGTTTTCTTATTTGTTTCCGGAACAAAAAGCCTATCTATTGTTTGATTTTTATTTTCACTGTAATGATCAGATATCTCAATATTTTTTATTTCTTTTTTCTTTGCACCCATAATACCTTTTAAAGAAGGATAGCGCGGAGTATTCAGCCCCGATTGTATACTGATGGATGCTGGAAGTGGCAATTGGATCCATTGAAACCAGCCCGACTCTAATTCTCTCTTGACTCTTATCTGACCATTCAAAACATTGGTCTCTATTGCAAGAGTTGCGGTTGGCATTCCAAGCATCTCTCCGATCAAGACCCCGGTTTGCCCCATTCCCGTGTCATCGGACTGTAAACCCGTTAGAATAAGATCAAAACTCTCCTCTTTCAATACATCTGCGAATCGTTGGGCTATGAAAAGGGGGTCCACCTCAATCTTATCATCCTCTTTAATGTGAATGCCTCGATCTGCACCTTTTGCCAGGCCTTCTCGAATAACCTTTTGAACACGAAAAGGCCCCATACTAACGACAACTACTTCACTCCCATCATTAGCTTCTTTAATCAATAGAGCTTCTTCCAAGGCAAAATTATCTGGAGGATTCATCACAAATGTTATTGATGATTCATCGACCCAATTCTGGGAATTGTTGATGGGGAGTGAGGACTCAGATCCTGGAACCTGTTTAATTAGTACTGCAATTTTCATTTATGTAATATGACTTTTAAAAATGGGTTAATTTAACTCCTGAATTTAACCGGCTTATAAACTGACGCCAAACATCATGAAAGAATTTTTAACCCGTGTATTATTAGAAGTTTTATTTATCATTGGAAGTATACTTGCTTTGTATTGTTCCTATTTGTTATGGGCTAAAAGAAGCTATCGGAAGGCACAGAGGCCGAAAGAATGAAAATTCTTTGAGGATTGGTATTTCTTGTTTAGGTTCAAAGGTTGTCATTAATTTGTTAACATATCAAACTTTATTTTTGTTTTAAAACCTAAGGAGCGATTCATGATAAGATTGTTAAAATATTTTCTCACATTTACTTTTCTTGCTAGCTTAGCATATTCACAGACCATACAGGGTAACTGGGATTTGAATGCTGCAATTGTCGAATACACCTATGAAGTTCGTGAATTTGACAGTCCCGAGGATTCAGCAAACGGATCCTATGCCGTAACTGCATCCTGGCCCAGTTCAGCTGCTGCTGCTGCCGGCCAAGGGTATACTCACACTTTGTTGGGATACGACATTGGTGATACCATCACGGTTGCTCTTGTACCATTAATTAATGAAACATTACTTGCAATGTTTGGAGTTGCCATGAATGTAGATCTAAATGATGATGGTACTTTTACCATCAATGACGGAAGTACATATCCAACCACTGAAACAGAGAATTGCTCTACCTATGCAACAGTTCCTAGTGTCTCCGAAAATGGTACATGGACAAGCACTCCAGGGTTTACTCATCCAGATGATGCAAACGCATACTCAATGGGATGGGGAATCTCTTTATCATCTGTTTTTGCACAGTTTGGCGCCGCAGATTTATTAAATGGTCAGTATGGTACAGATTACGGTGTTGGTACTGATATGGAAAACTGGGGAATGGTCACGATCGATTATGAAGATGCGGATCACACTCTTCCAACAGATCTGGAAATCTTCTGGGAAGCCCATGATGGTACTGCAAGTGGTTTAGGTGTAAATGATGCCGGACAGTTAAATGGTTTCACAGGCGTACCAGTTTCTCCTGCTGATACTGTAACAGTTAATAATATGGAGGCGTACTTATACTACTATAACAATGAGCTCTGGGAAGCATTAGCTTGGACTGGTGATAGTATATCAGATTTAACAGTACCCATCCTAGGCGGTGCAGGGCATCCGATTGACCCAACGAATTCAGAAACTTTCACAATTGATCCAATAACTGGAGATACTCTCCCTGTTGGAGTAGTAGATGCAAACCATGGGTATTTATTTGATCCAGCTGGTGGCGACGGTGCCCTTTTCAGTGGAGATGAACCTCTAGCCCCAACGGGATATTTCTTCACCTACAATTTTTTGGAAGCATCCGGTACGTTTTCTGGAGTTCTAGAAGCATTTCTGGCTGCTGGAGCAGATCTTGAAAGTGCACTCACTGCTGCTGCAGATTCGGTTGCATTTATATACGTCGGTGCAGATACAGCTGCTGCAATAGCTGCAGGAGTTGCTAGTTCTCTATATGCAGATTATGTTGCATGCCTAGGAACAGGCGCATCTGCAGATGAATGTGCTGCAATTCTTCAAGCCGGTCCAACAATGACACTCGTTGGAGTAACACAGAATTGCCCAGATTGTTGGGTTGATGATTCTGATGCGGATTATGATCCATATGAAGGTATTGGACGCTTAGTTTTCGAAGTAGATAACAGGTGTATCCCAGATAACACGACCCAAAGAGTCAATACATTCTGGACATATGCTGGTGCAGCTGCAGAATTGGATGAAGATGTTCCGATCGCAGAAAAATTCGAACTTTATGGGAATTATCCTAATCCATTTAATCCATCTACCAAGATTCGATTTGCAACAGAAAAATTTTCTGATGTGAAAGTAACAATTTATTCTATTTTAGGAGAAAAAGTTGCTGTAACACATGATGGGGAGCTCTCCGCAGGGACTTATGACATCACCTGGTATGGAAACGATCACAATGGAAATAAAGTACCAAGCGGTGTCTATTTTTATGAAGTACGTTCTGATGATAGAATCCAAAAAGGGAAAATGTTACTTTTAAAATAATATACTATTCTTAAAACACTTAAACACACATATACCAAACAGCCTCGCATACCGAGGCTGTTTGGTATTATGAGGATTCCATGAAAAAATATAGTTTCTTATCCATAATTATTTTTTCACTCCTTTTTGCACAAAGAGGTTCAATCTCAGGAAGAGTCACTGATTCCACGAATGATTCTCCCTTGATTGGCGCAAATATTCTGATCGAAGGAACAAACCAAGGCGCAGCCACGGACATTGATGGAAGATACATAATCAAGCAATTAAATCCTGGCACCTATACAATTGTGGTCTCTTACATTGGCTATCAAAGCTCTAGAGAAAAAATCACTTTAGATAATGGTCAAAAAATCCTAAAGGATCTGACACTCCAACCAGAAGCAATCGAGATGGAAACTTATGTCGTCACTGCTTCAAGGCGAAGAGAACGCGTAGAGGATGCCCCTGCTGCCATTTCAGTGATATCTAAGGCAGAAATTCGGCGGGAGAGTAACACAAATCTCGGAGATTATCTGAAAGGAACGAAAGGAATCGATTTTACCCAATCTGGTATCGATAGTTATAACATGACAGCACGAGGATTTAATTCTTCTTTTAGCTCACGACTATTGACCTTGACCGATGGACGTATGGCAAATGTCCCATCACTAAGATTAACGGCATATAATGTGATTCCTGTTTCTTTTGAAGATGTTGAACAGATTGAAGTGGTTTTGGGCCCCGCATCTGCCCTCTATGGCCCAAACGCACACAGTGGTGTATTGAATATTGTTACCTCATCTCCAATTAGAAATACCGGTACCAGCATCAATATTCAAGGCGGTCTTTTAAGCCAAACTGATACGGATCTCCTAACATAAATTTGGCAATTTTGGGTTTAAGGTCTCGGGAGTTGCGCTTGCAGGTCAGGACTGGACTCATTTAAACGCAGATGAGCATGAGGGCCATGACCCCGTTTTTATTGGACGACCAAATTTAAAGCATGATAGATTAGATAGAGGTGGCAGACTTTCAACAGAAACCAGTAACCCCATATTTTCAGAAGCAATGATTGACCATGTAAACGGTGCTGATGAATCTTGGGTAGGGTTTTATTGGGGAGATGGTATAGCATCAGTTGGTGTGGAAAAGGGATCACCTGTTATTACCCAAGAAATGATTGATAAAGCATCCAATGATGAATTTAATCGCTTTGAATTGGAAAATGGAAATGTACTTTGGTTCGTTACTGAAGAGAAACTTGGTTTTTATTATGCCGATGGAATCGATAATGATGGAAATGGTTATATTGATGAACAGATTGATATTGGCATTGATGATGAAGAAGAAGCCTGGGTAGATGGAGTTGATAATGATGGAGATGGTCTAATAGATGAGAGCGATGAACTAGGAAGTGCATGGTTAGACCGCTTTGGAAGCACAACTGACCTAGTTAACCTAGATCCAACCACCACTAATTATTCTTCTCCTGATTCTATATGGAGCGTTCTTGATTCCACACATAAGTTTGGGTTTGGTAATTATATTTATGACTCTGAAGGTAATATTGTCTTTGATACAAATGGGAATGGGATCTACAATGATGATTGGGGTGAAAATGGAATAGATGATGATGGTGATTGGGGACTCTATAAGGATGCATTAGGAAATGCCTATGATATCCCTTTTGAACCTTTCGTAGACTTAAATGGAAATGGATTGTATGATGCCGATGTTG
>CAZEER010000104.1:0-5417 GCA_964511215.1 uncultured bacterium
GATGTAATTGATGGACCTGGAAATATAACGCTGACACTGGGCGCTACTGATAATTTAAGCGGCCTCTCATCGGGAAGTATAGTAATGAGATCTCCATCTGATTCATATTTTGAAGTAGGGAGCGTTAATTTTCAAGACCTTATTTCTGATACCTCTACAGCTGAGATTACTATAGATCAATATGTAGAGCCAGGCTATTGGTATATATCTTACATTAGTCTATATGATCAAATCGGGAATTCGGTCACGATTCAAACATCTACCTTAGATTCAATGGGCTATGAAACCGAACTATTTGTATTGTCTAATGTAGATAATTCTGCACCCTCGTTAACTTATTTTTCTATATTTCCTGACACGTTAGATATAATTGATGGACCAGCAAGTGTGTCTATAGCGCTGGGTGCGAATGATAGTTTAAGTGGTCTCTCATCAGGAAGTATAGTAATGCGATCACCGTCTGATTCTTATTTTGAAGTAGGGAGCGTTAATTTCCAGGAACATATTTCTGATACTTCCACCGCAGAGATTATAATTGATCAATATGCGGAGTCAGGCTATTGGTATATCTCATACATTAGTTTGTATGATGAAATTGGTAACTCGGTGACGATTCAAACCTCTATGTTAGACTCTATGGGTTTTGAAACAGAAATATTTGTTGGGGCTCAATGTGGTAGTGTATGGTACCCAGGGTCGCTAGAAATAATCCAAGATACCTCTATGAATGAAGACAATAATTTAATCATCGAAGTATTAGTCACTCCTGAGGATATATATAACACACATTTTGAGATTAGTAGTGACACATCGTCTGTAGAAACTTTTGTAGACAATGGTGCTATCTATATCAATCCGGCCTCAAACTGGAGTGGTATCGCAGAGTTAACAATTTTATCTTACTGTGCTTTTGATTATAACATCAATGAATCTGCTTCTTTTACCCTTACAGTAAATCCCGTAGATGATCCACCTTTTGTAGATGGGCATATATTTCCTAGAGATTATCAGGAAGATTTTGAGACCGATACAGTTGCATATTTGCCTAATGTTTTTGTTGACATAGATGGAGAGCTAACCTTCTCCTATTCATTTACCGATTCTACAATTATTTTAGCTGATTTGTCGAATGACTATCTGGTTTTATCATCCTTGGACAATGTGTATGGTACCACTGAAATCTTTGTCACTGCTTCGAACCCGCTAAGAGCTAGTGTAACTGACACCGTTCTAGTTTCAGTCTGGCCGGTAAATGATATGCCATTTATTGATACGATACCTGATATAGAGATGAATGAAGATAATGTTTTTTCAATAAATTTATCTGAATATATAAGTGACATTGATAGCGATCAAATCACAAGCTATATTGAGAATATTTCTATGCCGATGAATGAAAATTTAACCGCACACATAGATGAGGGAGATACATTATACTTGGAGGGATTGAATGATTGGTTTGGTAGTGGTACAATTACCATAGTAGCAGATGATGGAGAGTTACAATCAAACAGTGTGCCTGTTAATGTGACAGTTGCACCTGTAAATGACGCGCCTGTTATCCAGACATTATCTGCCCTTGTTAATGTCGATGAAGAATTCAGTGTTGATATAATCGGTTATGATATTGATATGGACTCCCTATTTATAGGTTTTGATGAAAACTGGACATACCCTGATTGGCTATCAATATCAAATAATCCCAGCCAATTAACTGGCACAGCTCCTGAGGTGATTGATATAGAATTTCCAATAACACTGAGCGATGGTCAAATAACCGTGACGGATACCTTTTACCTATCTTCAGCATATTTTAATCCTGTTATTACATCAGTCTTAGATGTTCCAAATGATCAGGGTGGAAGGGTATACCTTAGTTTTAATTCATCGTACTTTGATGATGCCGAAGAAACGGGTCAGTCTTATAGCTTTTTTAGATATGATTATTTTTCCGATTCTTCCGGTTGGGTGTCGCTAGGATCGATAGATTGTATAGGGGACCAAGCATATACTTTTGAAGCGACAACCATAATGGACTCTATGATGACTGAGTACAAGGTAGTCGCTTCTACGTCTGGTGGAATTTTTCATTCGGAGCCAGAGTCTGGGTTTTCAGTGGATAATATAGTACCAAGTATACCTAGTGGACTTGCCGTTCTTAATAGTACCCTGAGTGGACTAACAATTAGGTGGGACTTGAGTCCAGACGAAGACTTTCAATATTTTATTTTAGAAAAGTCCCTTGACAGTGAATTTCAAGAATATGAAGCCATCGAAATTGCTGACACAGTTTATACAGATACGAATTTTGAGTTATATGAGACAAACTACTATAGACTGTTGGCTGTAGATGTTGCAGGAAATATAAGCGACTACTCAGAGGTATTATGGGTTGATGTACTGTCACTGACTGAGAATCTAATTCCAGAGGTATTTGCACTACATCAGAACTATCCCAATCCCTTTAACCCTACTACCCAGATTAACTATGATTTAACTGAAGAAGGTCTCGTAACTATTAACATATATGATGTTTTGGGGCGGAAGATTCGAACGTTAATTAACAATAACCAGAGTGCGGGATATAGGTCCACAATGTGGGATGGGAAAAATGAATATGGAGAATATGTATCTGCGGGGATGTATATATACATGATCAAAGCAGGAAAATATCTAGATACAAAAAAAATGTTACTATTAAAATAATTATTAGCTTTTACACTTGAATAGACAACTCTTGTTGAAGCAAGTGTTGTACAAAAATGGGGAGTTTTCACTCCCCATTTCCCTAAAATCTTCCTAGGATGCTGATATTTGTTTCTGTGATGTGAAACACAATAACTCTTACTTAACTGTATTTTATAAAAAAAAATAGTCCATTTAGAGAATATTTCATTTTAATTGTTTAACTTCCTACTAATCTTAAATATCCAGAGGAATTCAGAGAGTGACAAATATGAAAATCATAAACAGAGTAAGTTTAATTATTTTACTTTTTTTTACTAATATAATTGCAGAAGATACGTCTGGTAAAATAAACAACGTCAAGTCGGATGAGACTTCTGTATTTACCCAGGAAAACATTTATGGTATTCCTCAAAATTATAGTTCAAATAATATAATTAAGTCATCTTTTCCAGTAAGAAATAAAGAGGACCATTATAGTTCGCTAAACCGGACTGATTATTTATTAGATATCGACTCAGTGTATTATGTTCATGGAGATACTGCGTTGTTACCTATTAATAATATTTCTGTGACTCCGTTATCTTCGATTGAGTTAAAAATTTCAGGCTACCAGGGTGTGCTTGAATTAGTTGAAATAGTCACAGATGAGTCAACGATTTTGGGAGACTTAGGTTGGTTTACCTTTTACAATGACACAGACTCACTCTTGGTTATTGCATCTGCTGGTACCATGCCTATTAACGGTACTGGAACACTATTCAAACTGAAACTTGCAATTCCCATTGATGTTGAATCGCAGTTTGTTTCAGTTGAAATAAATAGCTTCGTTGGTGATGAAATCTATACAAATTTTAGTTTTGACCCTGGTGGTGTTCAAGTGGTATGGGGACCAGAAATTGCATTCAATGCAGATATTGTATCAGGCCCATACCCTTTAGAGGTAAATTTTACAGATTTATCTAGTAGCGGAACATATCCTATTGAATCATGGGTATGGGATTTTGGAAATGATTCAAGCTCACAAGAGCAAAATTCAACCTTTACATATCTCTATCCAGGAGAGTATGACATAAGTCTTTTAATAGAAGATAGTTTTGGGCTATTAGATACTCTCATCTATCCTTCTATGATACAAGTTGATACTGTGTACGGAGATGTTACTTTTAATACTCTGGTTCAATCTTACGATGCCGCAATCATATTAAAATATCTAGTAGGTATGGAGTCCCTGTCCTCAATCGCATTAGAAATAGCCGATGTCAGTTTAAATAATGTGGTGACTACATTAGATGCCTATTATATTTTACAGTATATGGTGGGTCTAATTGAGAGTTTACCATATACCCCTGAAGAGCTATTAGCATCTGGTGGAGAGTTTCAAATGGATGATATTGATGCTGCATATGGGGAGTTAGTTAATATCCCCATTAAAATTGAAAATGCTGAAAATGTCAATGGTTTTTACGGAACATTGGTCTATGACCCAATAGCTCTAGCATTAGATACAATTGTATTTGCGGAATTTTTAGATAATTATCTTATTGAGTACAATGAATTACAGCCTGGAAAAATTAAGATAGCCGCATCTGGAAATCAGTCTGATTTGAATTATGGTGACTTTGCATATCTTTCTTTTTATGTGCTTGAGGGAATGGATGAGTATACTGCAGTTACTCTAGAGGATGTATCTATTAATGAAAACAAATTATTTAATATTGCTGCTACAATGAAAATTAGTTCTCTGGTGATTTCTGAGAATAATGAAATACCTGATGAGTATATGCTATATCAAAATTATCCTAACCCTTTTAATCCTCAGACATCAATAGACTATGATTTACCACAGGATGGGATAGTTGAAATTTCTATTTTTAATATTATGGGGACGCATATAAAAACTCTTGTCAATCTACACCAAACTGCTGGCTATCACTCTGTAAAGTGGAACGCAAAAAACAGCATTGAAAAACCTGTGTCTGCTGGAGTTTATATGTATACAATTAAAGTTGGAAATTTCCAAGATAACCGCAAGATGATTTTACTTAAATGATTCATGATTCAGTTGAAAATATTCATTGGATAATGGGCAAAGGAACTTTTCATTTCCAAAAGTTAAAGAAAATAATGTTATTATTTTTCTTTATTTCTTTTTCTGAAGCTAGTATTACCCTGCACTCATCAGAGGAGTATGTTATCCATGGAGACTCTCTTTTAGTTGGAATATATATTGATGAATTAGTTACACCATTATCATCGATTAATCTAGATTTCACTGGTTTTGATGATAGAATGACAGTGCTAGGTCTGGAGCTAGATGAACAAAGTTTAATGGGGTCGCATGGATGGATAATAGAATACAATACCTCCAATGGTTATTTAACAACTGCAGCAGCAGGCTCTGATGCAATAATAGATAATGGTAGATTATTTTCAATTGAATTTCTGGTTCATGATACAGTTTCATCACAAATAATTGATGTAGAGATTAATGATTACTTAGGGAATGAAGATTTGAATGAATATAATAGTTATTCTGGAGGTGTACATGTATTGTGGCTTCCGGAACCCTCGTTTGTTGCTGACATTACATCTGGATCATATCCTTTAGAGGTAACCTTTCAGGAAAACTCGACTGCTGGTACTTATCCTATCATCCAGTGGCATTGGAATTTTGGAAACGGCTATATTGATACAGGTGAAAGTGTATCGACTGTGTATGAAATTCCGGG
>CAZEER010000105.1:0-5207 GCA_964511215.1 uncultured bacterium
AATAAGGATTAGTTTTTTTATTAGCTAATAATTAATTAAAATAAAAAATGAATGAATTAAAAGAATATTATAATATTATAGTTTCAAATCACTTTCTAAAATCAATCAGTTTGGTTCTTCTATCTATTATTTTTGCAAAGCTAGTTGATGTTGTTTTTACTATAATATTCAAAAAAATGGTTGATAAAACTAAAACAAATCTAGATGATAAAATTCTTCAGTTGCTTCATAAGCCAATTTTTTATTCAATTCTTTTTATAGGTTTCATTTTATCCATTAAAACAGCTTCTTTGCCAGAACATGTCGATTTTGCTTTAGTGGGTGGTTTCAAAACCATTACAATTATCATTTGGTTATTTGTTATTTCAAAGATTTTAGTGATGTCCATGGAATGGGCATCTAGGCAAACCAGAACTAATTCTTTATTTCAAAAAAACACGCTACCGCTCTTTAATAATTTGGGAAAGATTGCCATAGGAATCTTTGGTGTTTATTTTGTTTTTTTAAGTTGGGATATAAATATTAACGGTATCCTTGCATCTGCGGGTGTTTTGGGAGTCGTGCTGGGTTTGGCGGCAAAGGATACAGTTTCTAATTTTTTTGCAGGTATATTTTTATTAGCAGATGCCCCATTCAAAGAAGGTGATTATATTTTATTAGAGTCTGGAGAGCGGGGCTACGTTACACAAATGGGCCTACGGTCAACCCGTTTTATGACAAGAGATGATATCGAGATCACAATACCCAACTCTGTAATAGCAACATCAAAAATAGTCAATGAAAGCGGTGGGCCAGGAGAGACAGAACGCGTTAGAATTACTCTTATGATATCTTATAACTCAGACCTAAATGAGGCCAAAGAGATATTAATTAATATTGCTAAAAACGATGGGAATGTTCTAGATATGCCTGAACCACGAGTGCGTTTTAGAGAGTTTGCTGATAGCGGGCTAAGGTTGCAATTGCTTTTTTGGATACACAAGCCAGAAAAGAGAGGCAGAACTATTGACGCGATTAATACTGAAATTTATAAGCAGTTTTCTCAACGAAAAATATCTATTCCATATCCTACCATGAAAGTTATTCTCCCAGAAAAGTGATTTTCAGTTCTATCTTTTTTAAATGATAATCTATAAGCTGTCTTTTCTTTTAATTTATTTTATAATACTTATTTCTATAGGCTTCTTAGCTTCCAAAAAAATCACAACTGCTTCTGATTATTATGTGGGTGGGAAAAACCTTGGTTATTGGATTGCCGCATTATCTGCAAGGGCGACTGGTGAATCTGGTTGGTTGTTGATTGGTCTTACTGGAATGGGGGCCATGATGGGCGTGAGCGCTTTCTGGGTAGTGGTGGGAGAAGTTTTAGGCGTGTGGATCTCTTGGCAGTTTATGGCAAAACGTTTTAAACAAATGACAGATGATTACAACTCTATAACCATTACCGATTTTCTCGTAAGTCACTTCAGGTCAAAAACCAATTTACTTCGTATTATTTCGGCTACGGCACTTTCTCTATTTGTCGTTATTTATGTAAGTGCTCAGATTGATATAACAGGAAAAACCTTTGAATCTTTTCTTGGGTTAGATTATTACACAGGCATAGTGCTTGGTTTTGGTATAGTGGTTTTCTATATCTTGTCTGGTGGATTTATTGCAGTTGCGTGGTCTGATTTTTTTCAAGGTATTTTAATGTTTGTCGGTCTTATAATTTTGCCGCCTGTGATTATTTTTGCATTATCAGGTCAAGGGTCTATTGTCGAGGGCTTGAAAGATATTGATCCGGGCCTAACCAGCGTATGGGGAAAGAATGGTTTTAGTTTAATAAGCCTAGCTAGCATTCTAGGGTTTTTATCAATTGGTATTGGTTTTATGGGTTCGCCACAGGTTTACGTGAGATTTATTGCTATCACAAATGAAAAAGAAATAGAAAAAGGGAAATGGGTCGCGATAGCATATACCTTTTTTACTGATTTTTCAGCAGTGATTATAGGTATTTTGGGAAGATATATGTTTACAAAAAGTGGTAATAACCCAGAACTTATTCTAGGTAGCGGTGGAGAAGACGTATTATCACTAGTACTTGGTCGGGTAATGCCCAGTCTAATCATCGGCATTTATATTGCTGTTGTATTGTCAGCTGTAATGTCTACTGTAGATTCTTTGTTGGTCCTTGCTTCAAGCGCTGTTACTAGAGATTTTTACCAACAAATTATCAACCCAGACATTGATGAAAAAACACTTATAAAAACATCTAAAACCATAACATTACTTTTAGCTATTCTTGCGTTAGTTGTAGCTCTTGGCGTATCTGTTTTTTCACCGACAAGAACAGTTTTTTGGTTTGTAATTTTTGGTTGGTCGGGGATAGCGGCAACATTTTGTCCGGTTATAATTATGTCTATTTTTTGGAAAGGAATAAGTGAAAAAGGAGCTATTATATCTATGGTTACAGGGTTTTTAGCAGTTCCGATTTTCAAATTTATAATTCCTAACATAAAAGATATAGGGCCCTATTTTGATAAACTAGATGTTATGCTACCATCTGTATTGTTTGCAATGCTAGCAGGTTGGTTCACTAGTGTTTATTTAAACAACCAAACTTAAATTTTCTCTGCTGTTTTTCTAGTAGAATTATAATTCCACCCCCTTAATACTAACTGAACATTGGTGTGTCTATTCCCTTTTATCACGTTGTCTTTACCAGAATACAGTTGTACCAAGATTGTTTTTCTAGGCTTGTTAGAGCGATTTGGCATTGATCCGTGGATGGTGCAGGAATGGAAAAACAAGACATCTCCACCTTTAGCTTGAATTGGAGTTGCAGATTGCAAAGAGTGTTTTCCATGTATTCTTTTAATAAAGGAATGCCCATCAGACTCTTGGATTTTTCCCCAATTATTAGATCCAGGTATTAATCTAATGCGGCCCATTTTTTCTATTGAATCAGAAATGTGCACCACAGCTGCAACCATTGTGTTTTTTTCTGTTGGGAAGTAGGTCCAGTCTTGGTGCAGTGGGAAGGCTGACCCAACATGGGGAGGTTTCAAAAACAATTTTGTGTGGTGTAATATTATGTCTTGACCAATGAAACACTCGATCATATTTAACAGTTTTTTATTTTGTACCATATTAAGCAGAACAGAAGAATAACTTTGCACATTATGTGTGTGGATTATTTTAGAATTAGGAGGGTCTATATCTTTTGTTAACTCACTTTCCCACCGCGCGTTAATAATCTCTCCACTGTTTTTCAACTGTGAAATAATTTTATCAAACTCATGTTCAAGGACATCAATCTCTAGTTTGTTAAATAATTTTTTTTCTATATGGTACCCATTGTTTTGAAATTGGTTTGCGATATCTTTTTTCAAGATTAATCCTTATAAATAATTGGTGCAATAAAATGGTCCGTTATTTGATCTAAATAATCAGAGTTTTCGCCTTGTATTGTTATTCTTTTTGCTTTATCAGTACAAAAATGAACCACCATTCCTACTCTAGGACTTTTTTCTTTGTTCCCAATCGATGAGTGGTAGGTTTGGGAGGTATGAATACTTATTTCTCCAGGTGTTAATAATGCATTTACTATTTCTTGGATCCCATGTTTTTTTTTCAATGTTTTATTTTGTGATTTGATGTTTTGATTAAAAAAATCCATACCCTCAATGTCATCCCATTGATTAGAGCCTCGTATAAATCGAACAGGTCCTGAATCATTGGATACATTAGTTAGCGCTATCCAAGCTGTGAAAAGCCCATCTTTTGACCAAAATGGCCAATACTGACTGTCCCTATGCCACCCCGCGTTACCCTTTTCATTTTTACTGGCAGGTTTCCACACAACCTGTGAGTGCCAAACTTGTACGGTTTTTGCATTTGTTTCCCGGGCAAGTAGCTCACCAAATTTTTTATCAGACACCAGCTCCCAAATTAATCTGTTGCATAGATGCGGTTTATCTATTTTTATGATTGAGCTTGGATCGTCGCCGGGATTCCAAAACCTATTTTCTGGCTCAAACCCAGTTTGATAACGACAGTTAATTATATCCCATAACGCTTCGCGAGCACTCGATATTTGATCTTCAGAAAAAACTTTTGGTAAAAAACAAAAACCGTCACTATATAAGTTAAAAGATTTTTCTCTATTATCATCCATTGATACTGGTAAAATTTATTACAAAGAATATAGTGATTTCACCCACTCACTTTCATCTTTGGAAAGAACATCTCCAAGTGAAGAAGCTGCCTCAACTTGTTTGGGGTTTCGTTGTCCAAGTACCACACAACTTGTTGGACAATCATTAAATAAAGCATTAACGACTCCATGCATAACAGGGTGATCTTTTTGCCTGTATTTTTTTTCTAATATCTTTTTGTTTTTTTGCAATTTTAAAATAACAGCTTGATCTGCAAACTGTTTTATTCCCGAGCGATGATCACCGGCGCTAAAAGACGCCGGTTTATTATATTTTCCAGTGAGGAGCCCGTGTTTTATAGGCGAAAAAAAGCAAGCGCCTATATTATTTTGATCAATATATTTTTTTAACCCAGACGATGTGTATTTATCATCCATAATGTTTCTATAGGTTTGTACGACATCGGGGTCACACTTATTAATGAATTTAAGAATACGCTCAGAAGACCAATCAGACAAACCAATAAAGCGAGTTTTTCCTTCTTGTTGAAACTGTTTTATTGTTGCGAAGGCATCGTCAAAAAGCTCGTTGTTTTTACCAAAATTGCAGTGATGTAAATACATAATATCAACATAGTCACTTTTCAGATTTATTAGAGAGCGATCCATTTTGTGTTTCATATGTTGCGGGTTGTACCAATTTGAATATGAACCCCTATCCCAACCAACTTTCGTAGCTAAAACAATTTTATCCCTAGGGACTTGCGCCCATATTTCCCCAATAATCTTTTCAGATTTTCCCTCTCCGTAAACATCTGCCGTATCCCAGTGGTTGATGTTTAATTCCCAGGCTCTAAGCAAAGCCTCTGTAGAATCTTTGTCACTTTGTCCTGTCCAGCCAACAGGAATATTCCCAACCATGTTTGCGCCCCCAAAAGACCACGTTCCCAGGCTAATTGCCGAGACTAATTCATTTGTCCGCCCTAAGGTGACTTTTCTCATCGAGCTCCTTTTTAATTGAATTATAAAGTTATTACAAAGAAAGGTAATTTCTTTGGTTATTATGAAT
>CAZEER010000106.1:0-5196 GCA_964511215.1 uncultured bacterium
GCTATTTCATCAATTATGCTATAATTTAAGGCAAATGAATGTTCAAATATATCGTTCCCAAATACATCACTGTGAGCTCCAATAACAAGATCATATTCAGGGAATACAGCTATTATCTGTCCACCCAGACCTTGTGCCGCATAAATAGAACCGTCCTCATTTGGTAACCACCACAGGTATCCATAATAATTTAAGGCACCGTATTCTTCTTCCTCTCCAGTATTTACTTGTGATTGAGTTGCGCGCTCTATCCACTCGGTGGAGAGTATTTGGTTGTCACCCGAGTAACCATTCTGGAGATACAATTGACCTAATTTTACCATTTCTCGAAGAGTAAGATGAAGCATGGCTGAACCATCATTGATATCAAGGTAACCTGCTTCCCAGGTTGGATTATTTATCCCAAGATAAGGGAATAAGTATATATCTGCAAACTCCGAAGGTGTCATTTCTGAACCATAATACAAAGCGTGTGCATTTAGATGACATGCACTATTATTGTACAAAAAAGTTCCTGGGGCACTGTGATTCATGGATAATAAAGTTTCAGTTGAATTGAGCGACCACCACTGTGATGGATCAAAAAAGAATGTGAAGGGATCTGTCGGGATAAACTGATCTATATAACCTGATGACATCGAAAGAATATTATGCAATGTAAGTGTATCTAAAAAACTAATGTCATAGTCAGGAAAAAAGTGAGATGCAGTAGAATCAGGGTCATTTAACATACCCATGTCAACTGCCTGACCTACCAATGTAGACATATAACTTTTCGTTACTGACCAAACATTTATTGCATTATTCTCATTACTATTATAATAGTTTTCAGAGACAATTTTACCTTTATGAATCACAATGAAACCAAGAGTATTTGGTAGTGTTGCAATTTGAGTAGCAATAGCACTTTCCAGATCTTCGGATAGTGAGAATTCCGAATTAATATTCCAATCTTGACTTAAGTCAACACCTTGTGAATAAATATTTTGAAAAAATAGTATTGCTAATATTATTTTTTTTATAAACATTACTTATTTCCTGTTTTAGTAGGGTTATCCGAAATTATCTATCATCATATAAATGTGGGATCTAGTTAAAAATAATAGTTTAGTCCATAATTTTTAAACGAAGATTTTCATTATACTGATCTGCTATATTTTTTGCTGAATCATATGGCATAATTGGCTCTGCAGTAATCCTATGAGCCTTGAACATTAACCATTGACTAATAATCATAGGGCCTAGACCAAGGTATACACCCCATTTCCCAGTCGCTGGGGTAAGAATCAAGACTCCTCCAGTTACAGATGATACCGTTGCCATAGTCATATTTTTAATTATAATTTTTTCGTTTTGAGAAATTAATCTTTGTCCTTCATTGGAGTTTGTAATAATAAAAAACTCTTTTGCACTTATTTTTTTCTTCCCGCCAATAGTTGGATACCAACCATTAACTTTCCTAAATAACCTCCAATTGAATTTAGAATATTCAATAATAGATAACTTGTTTTTATCATAGTATCTGGCCGTTTTTTGATTAGAGCTCTGGCCGAATGCTAAATAAATAAACAACAGTAATGATAAATATCTATGCATATTAAAACCTACTTATCTTTTCACAAATAAAAAATCTCACAAATGTAGAGCTTTATTTAATATTACAGGAATGAAAGCAGATAGGAAATGGCTTAAAGAACTAACTCATTACAATGGAGAGTAAATCTCTCGTCCACTATTTTGGGGAAGGAAAAAATATATAAGTCCCTTAGTCATTATAATCGGCTTCCATAAGCTGCTGCATGTCATAAAAATATTGTTCTCCAGTTATAGCATATAAATATCCTAATTGTCTTTTATGGATTCTATGATATGTTGGATTTTGAACCTGATGGGTAAGACAATAATAACTCTGTTCCCCTTCAACTCTGAAGTACTCAATGTATTTTTGGATAGTTGTTATTGATATTTTTAGGAGGTCTAGACACTGTTGATCTAATGTTTCTTGATAATAATCGTATAATCCATATATTGCAAAAATCATTCCATTCAATGTCTTATTTGGCTGTCCACTATCTGGATATTCTTCAAACCAAAGATAATTTTCCCCATCTATTCCTGATATCCATGGACTCCCATTTTGCATTAATTTAAAATAGCTGTTGAAAATTTTTTCTGCACTCTGGAGGTAGAGATTGTCCTCGCTTGCTGAATAATACTTTAAAAAGGCGGACAGAGCTTGTCCTTGCGCCATCCCAGAATACCAAGGGGCTACCATTAATTCATTATCATCTGAATGAAGACTGAAGTCAAATGGGTACGGAAAGAAAATAGAGTTTTCGGTACTATAAGCGATTTCCAAAAGACGATCAAGGAGTAGCTTCGCCCTATCTAAAAGATGATGATTTTCAGTATCAAAACTATAAGAGTTCATTAAATGTAAAACAATTTGGGCTAGACGTACAGGATGGTTGTAATTGGTCCCATCTTTGGAATAAACAGGAATACCGAGAGAATCTACAGGATATAGTTCTTCAATCTCTTCAATTGTGAAAGGTGGAAGGCGATAGTATGGATGTGCATCATTATCAAGAGTATTTATTGTATAATCAATTTTATTACAGTTTAAAATATCATTGTAAATATACCAATTATGGGAGGAAGTTATATTACTTGAATGGGAATCGGATTCAAGTATACTACTTAGATATATTTGATAATATTTCTTTTCATTAAGTTCAAGACTAGTTTGATTTTCGATATAGGTTACAGAGTCAGGATCTTCGAAAGAAGCCAATAACTGCTTTTCACTCATGTTTGCATTTGATGAGACGTATAATTGGTAATTAGTAAAATCTGGTCCATCATACTTTGACCAGTAAATACGAAACTTACCATTCTCGTAAACTGTTGGGAAAATATTAACGTCATCATAAATGGGGTTAGGCTCCTCATTGCACCCCAAAATAACCAACCCAATCAACAATATAGATAATAAATATTTTTTGATAATCTTCTCCTTACCAGTCTATCCTTAATACCACAAAAATAGGCCTGAATTATTTTTTTATCCCTGACTTTTTTAAACTACTAATAAAATAAATAAGATTATATTAAAAATAAAGTGGGAATAAAGACATATCCAACCAGAACAGAAATCGCAAATAATATAAAGCTTGATAGAACGATGAAAGCTTTAACAATAGTCTTTGCATATGAGTCTTCATATAAATTTTTCATCATAATAATAAGATAAATAATTAAGGGAATTATTGATATAATATCGATTAAATCAGAATAGGTTTCAAATAGCAACATAAATGCCGAAGACACTGTATGCAAACAATATTCAAATGAACAAAAGTGTAACCATACAATTATATGGTGTAAGTACAATAGCCCACGATTTCTATATAGCCAACTTAAAATAAAAGTTAAAAAAGGAGTGGCAATAAGTGTCGCATATTTCTCTAAAGAAATGACCATTGTTTTTAATCTAGCATCAATGGCTTCTAAATAAACTTTTTTTTGATTAGCGGTTGGTTGATCATCTTTATAAAAAAATGTTTCTGATTCGTCAAATAAAAATGGTACCATAATAAAATATATGAAGCTTGTAATAATAATAAGTCTCATTGGAGAAATGTATCTCTTTCTTTTTCCTAACCAATATTCCTTTGTCAAGAATCCTGGCTTAAATAAAAGATATTTTAATGTAAGAAATACTCTTGAGTCTAATTCAAAAACATCCTTGAAAAAATCCTTAATGATTATTTTAAGCTCCAGAACCTCTACATTTTTCTGACCACAATTAGAACAATATTGTTTATCTAATTTATAATTGCAGTTTTTACATATTTCTAATCTATTCATATATTGAAAATCTACCCATCATCGCACAAACAAAAACCCCACGAATGTGGGGTCTGAATGAAAATGTTTTTTAGTTTTTATCATGCCAATGATTATGCTCAGGCGACCAAACCTTACCGGGTGGCGCTGGTTCTGTAGGTGACGATAATTTATTTTTTGCCTGAGGTATTAAAGGGGTCGATATAATATTATTATTAATATTAATATTATTATTACTACCAGTTGGATCTGATTCAAATAGGAGATACCAAAATAATCCTAATATTATAATTAAAATGAGTATCCAAAACTGCAAAGATTTAATATTATCTTGCCCATGACAAACTTTATATTTCTTTCCGCTTCCACAGTGGCAAGAATCGTTTCGTCCAAGTTTTTTATTCAAATCCAATCTCTGAAATAGTTCACAATTTGTTTTTATTAGTTTTTGTATTCACCTAATCTACCCATTATCCAACAAACAAAAAAACCCACGAATGTGGGGCATATTTGGACTTAATAATTTTCAAGATAAATTTTATATTCGTTCCAACTTTCCTTAAACAAATCTATTTTGATAAAATATAAAATATTCTTCACATTTATGCTTATGGTATCCATCATTTTTGGAAAGTCAAGGAGTGAGAGTCTTATTTTAGAAATGGATGGTAAAGAAGCAGTTATACCATTTGGAGAAAATATAGTAATATGCTACGATGACAGTTCAATAGTTTGTATTATAGGAGAGTTATTAAATGTAACAAAAGGAAAAGTTATAATAAGACAAGAAATAACTAATTATGATATCAGAATTCCTTTAAATGAAGTAACAAAAATAAATACAAATAATACTCCTAGTTTTAAAAGCTTTTCCAAAGGGTTTTCAAAAGGTTGTTTGATTGGAGGAGGAATTATTGGATTCCCTATGTCTCTAATGTCCGTACAATTTTACTCCGATGGTAATTTTTCCGAAGCACGTTGGAGAATGATTTTTGCAGGTTTCTATGGATCTATAGGAGCAACTGTGGGTGGAGTTATTTGTGGTTTAATTAATTATAATAAAGATATCTCCAACCTTAATGAATACATTATAGGCAATGATAATTGGAAAATCATAATTAAATAGTTTCCGATCCACCAGAATAAAGAATAATGATAAATATTTAGGCATATCTTATTATTTAGTGAATTTGTTCAAGTGTTCTTATTTCGGGTGATTATTACATTTTTCCATATAAGACCAAAAAGACTTTCCATTAATTTTACCCAATGCATCTACAAGTTCAGTAGTAATCTCAGAAAAATAATAATCATATTGGGTTTCACGTTCATGTTGTAGTGGTATTG
>CAZEER010000107.1:0-5187 GCA_964511215.1 uncultured bacterium
CTATTTATTTTAACTTGTACTGTTACATCCATTCCATTAAAAGTTGTACCATCCAGGCTCATCGAAATTGGAGTATTTAATGACATTGGTCCGACTGCCATTTCAGAAGAAATTGATCCAGATACTCCATTTGTAAATGTGCTGGGGACTCCATATATGGTGTACCAGCTGCCTTCTTCAAAACGAATATAACAAAAGTCGACTTCAGCTGAGTCACCGCGGAGAAATTCATACATAGGGTCTCCACGACTTGGGGAGTAGGTATGATAATTAATCAAAAACCAATTGTTGGTGATGGAAGATCCTACGTAATTCTCATGTTCACTGTCGAAATAGCTAAGAAGAAGAGCGTCACTCTGAGGACAATATGGACAATTGGTAGATCCTACAAACTCGGTAAGAACCTTCCTAGTCGTCACCTCATTTAAGCCACTACCTGTGACTGTCCAATTATCATAGCTTAGGCTTTCTCTGTTTTCATCATCACCGCAGGAAAATATCATCAAGGATAAAAGAAATATACATATGGATTTATAAATTCTAGAGTACATCATAATTCTCCCACTGAAATGTTTAAGTTGGGTAAATTTAATTATCTTATTATAATCATAAATAGTAAATACCAATGAAAAAAATAATTTCCTTTTTCTTTCTTATATTTTTTTTAATGATCTCATGCTCAAGCGATTCTGGCACCACAGACCCAGATGGATTAGCTATAGAATTCTTACCCTATTACGGAACATATCTATATCATGATAATGATTGTGGCGGGCAGGATATTCAGTATGCGATCATAGATGATTCTGGAATTACTTTTTTTGATTTATTGAGTGACGGTTGCGATGATACGGTAGAGTGTTATGCTAAGGATATGTATGAATTGACAGAAACTTCAACTGACACTTTTATAATTGTCTCTAATGAAATAAGTAATGGAGAACTATATCTGTATGGAGATACTGCTTTTACTATATCCTATCAAAATAGTAATGGTACAATCTCATCATATGGATGGGAAAAAATAAAAGACGAAATATATTCCTTTGATCCAATTTGCGATGAAGAATATGGGAATACAAAAAATATAGCAGATATTTTAGCGTATGCTGTCGGTGATAATGGTAGCTTGCTATGGAAGAGGTACTTAGATGGTGGATTCTGGGACCTTGGCACTGGGGTAACACCTACGCAGGATGGCGGCTATATGATATTTGGAGAGTACGATGGGATTGAGTGGGGTGGGTGTTGCTATACTTTAAATTATGACACAAGAAACTTAATTAAACTAGACAGTGAAGGACAGACCCAATGGGAAAAAGAAATTGAAATATCTGATGATGGTATTGCCGAATATTATTTAAGTATTGGGAGCTCTCTTTTTGAAACTTCTCAAGGTGATTTGGTATTCCTATCAGTAGGTGCACCAGGCAATAACTGGCTCAGGATTGTAATGATCGATTCAAATGGGAATATAATTTGGAATAAAAATTATTTTGATGAGAGTATCACTTATAACTCAGGTAACACTGAAATTATAGAAGCCGAAGATGGCAGCCTGGCTCTGGCGGGAGGGTGGCTACCAGGTTCTTTGACAATGATAGATTATAATTCAGGTGAAATTTTACAATCAAGTGAGTTGCCCGTTGGTAATGCAAGGAGGATTATTAATACTGAAGGTGGATTTGCAATGTTGGGCATTGGTGAAAATGACAATGTTGTATCAATAAAAGTAGATCATGATGGAACGGTAATATGGTCAAAGATTTATGATGAGCCAAGTACAATGGGTCCTCTTGACATAATTAACCATGACGATGGAGGATATTTGATTTTTTGTTATTCAGAGCCTGCACCGTATGCTACTTTAATAATGACTGACAGTGTAGGTAATGAATTGTGGAGAAAAAAATATGAAGACTATATCGGTGGTGGTAAAGGTTGGATACATAAGACAGATGATGGAGGCTATTTTATGGGATCGGGCTATGCAGTAACCAAGCTTGATGCTGATTGTAACAGGGTGTGGAACGCAGCGAATCCTACGGGGTTTGATAAATATTTTACTAATGGTATGGTGTCTGGAATCAATCATGATATGAAAAAAATAGATGGAGGAGCAGTGTTCGTAGGATATGGATCATCCGACTGGGAATAGACATTAGAAATGAGGGCTTTTGTATTATTGATTAGCTTTACCTATCTTTTTGCAACTAGCTATCAAAATAGTCTCGACCCGACCTTTGATTTTATATATGACAATGTTGATATTACTATAGGTGAAGATTCTGTTGGTTCATTTAGCGGTACCTTATACAATATTTCTTCAAATAATATAATCATCTCAGTCGTAAGAACCGTAGACGCACTGCCTCAAGGATGGAGCTCATCTATTTGCCTTGGAGCCATATGTTATAACGAATCTGTGGATAGTGTCGCCGTAGAACTTAGCCCAGGTGATACGACAGTTTGCGGTATCCTTACCTGGAGCAATGGAATAGGAAGTGGAGCAATCCAGATAAAAATATTTGATTTATATCTGCCTGATAATAGTATTATAGTTGACCTCACTTTTTCCGCAAATACAATTAATATTGTGGGTGAAAAAACCCTGATACCTGAAAAATATCAGCTACATCAGAATTATCCAAATCCATTTAACCCATCAACTCTGATTGAATATGAATTGAAAAGTGACGAGGTTGTATATCTAACAATATATGATTATATGGGTCGTAATATAAAAAACTTAGTTAATATGTATCAGGGCGCCGGCTATTGGTCAATAAATTGGGACGCTACTAATAATTATGGTGAACCAATGGCATCAGGTGCGTACATATATACATTGCAGGCTGGTGATTTTCAATCTTCGAGGAAGTTGGTATTGTTGAAATAGTAATAAATAAAAGGTACAATAACGAGTCTCGTATTATCATTGAGGATTATTTATGAGAGAATTGCTAGATTTAAAAGTGAATGTTAAGGCTAAAATATTACTCCTAGTCCTCGGATTTGTATTCTGGAGTTGCGGAAATAATCCACCATTTATCAATAGTCTGACCGCGGACCCTGAGACTGTTTCCATTGGCGGTACTGTGCTATTGACCTGCGACGCTTATGATGATGAAGACACCTCCTTAGTTTACTCCTGGGACTGCACCAGTGGAGCTATTAATGGCGAAGACAATACCGCTACATGGGTAGCGCCAGATGAGACAGGTGTTTTTTCTATTTCTTGTGAGGTAATGGATGGTAGCCTTGGTAATGCTATAGAAACAATTGATATAATGGTTGTTACTGATACCACTGCATCATGATCCAGTATAATAAAATATATTTTATACCATTTCTACTTTTGCTTATTTGGAATTGCGATGACCTCTATAATAAAGGTAATGAAGTCATTTCCATTACATCTAATATCTCAACTGTCAGGGGTGGTCTTCCAGTAGAATTAATATGTGAAGCCACCGATCAGGATGGGGATAAACTTTCGTATTATTGGGAGAGCGGTAGTGGCTCATTAGAAGTGTATGGTGACAGTGCAATATGGACTGCCCCAATGGACTCCGGTATCTATTATATAACGTGTACGGTTGCAGATGACTACGGAGCTTCTGCTGTTGGTAGTATCGCAATTAATGTTGGTCCTCCAAGTCCTGTACCTGTAACTGGCTTAGATTGGACGCTGACTGATAGTGGACTATTAAATGGTGATAATTCATCTAATGAAAATAACACAGGGGTCATTGCCTATTGGGATGGAACTCAAGATAATGCTGACTATGGGTGGAATGTGACGGCTCAAGAAGAGACAGACAGCTCGGTCTCCCAGTCCCTTCGATTTAAGGTCGAAGACAGCGCCGACTGTGGTGGGGATAACTCTAACACTCAGGCAGGAACTGCCACAGCAAATATTGAAGTTAATGGATCTGAACCTATAATTTTGGAGTTAGATTTTTCGGGAATTGGTGAAGCTCAATCGGCTGGATATGATTTAATTCAATTTAATTTGGATGGAGTTGTGATTGGTGATGGTCAGGCTCCTGGAGGTGGTCTGGGTTGTGTGTCTGACTCTGTTCTAGTAAACCCCGCAAGTCCGCAGGAATTATATCCTGGTGCACATACCCTGATCATAGACTTTACTACTAACGATGGCGCTTACCATGTAGGTGCGTATTATGAGATTGAGTTAAAACTTATAGCACCATAGGAACTTTTAGCTTCATAGTCGTAATAGAGTTGGAACTAACTTAGGGATAATTCTTACCCTCAAAACGTGAATTGTGCTAGATAAAGTTTAAGATAAAATTAATGCTCTCATAACCATAATCTTAATTTATTTCAGAAGTAATTTGAATCTTATGTGACTTATTAAACAAATTTAATAAATAAATTTTTGTGTTTTATGTACTCAAAAAAAACAATTGCATTATTAGTAATAATATATTTTGTGAATACTACTATAGCAGGTGTGCTATTTGATTTCCATGTTGATAGTAAACTTCAAAACTGGATGGTGGTTGATGATGGAGTCATGGGTGGAAGATCTTCGGGTAATCTTAGTTTAACCAAAGATGGTCATGGTTTGTATAACGGTTATATTTCTCTAAGAAACTATGGTGGATTTAGCTCTGTTAGATGTAGAACAGAAATCAACAATGCTAAAAAATATGAGTTTATAGCAATCAGAGTTTTCGGTGACAACAAATATTATCAGATGAGAATTCGTTCTTATAATAATGACAATCATGTCTATGTTAAAAAATTTTTTGCAAAAGATGAATGGAATGTTATTAAAATTCCACTGAAATCATTGGAACCACAATTTCGAGGACGAAACCTGAGGATGAATAAATTTAACAGTAATAGTATAGTAGAAGTAGGAATTCTGATTGGGAATAAAATTGAGGAAGATTTCTCTTTAATGATAGACTATATCATTTTAGACTAATAGTCCTAAAAGATAATCATAAGACAGTGTAGAGTTTTTTGTTTGTGGGATGATGGTTAGATTTGGAATAATTATGAAAAAAGTAGCTACTCTTTTGTTAACTACAATTCTTCAAGCACAACCTAATACTATTTGGATAAGAACTTTTGGTGGTATCAATAGTGATTATGGCCGATCTATTCAACAAGTATTTAATGATGGATATATAATCATAGGCACTACAGCTTCTT
>CAZEER010000108.1:0-5163 GCA_964511215.1 uncultured bacterium
GGACACCAACTCTAGGTTTTGTTATGATATTAAAATTTGATGATCCAAGATCAATGCCTTGAGAAGATGCACCTGTTTTTATACTTATTAAATCGGGTTGATGCTTTGATGCCGCATTATAAATAATTTTATGTAATCGATTACCTAGATGTTCATTTCCTCGTGGTGAAATAAATAATGCCCCAGGCTTATAATTAGTATTACTGTGAGTAAAAGATTTTTCAGCGATTCGGACGATTACTTTATTTTTCAAAATTTCTGCGAGAAATTGTAATTCATTTATTGATCCCCATTTGGATAAATAACCATAATTATCGGGATCCTGATTGTAGTTCTTTGTATGAAATTCTATATTTAGAGATGTTTTGAATTCAATTTGTTGTTTTGTTGCGTAAGCGTTGAGACCATATACATATGGCAAAGACCATGCTGTAATATCATATGTTAGTGTATCAGAAAGAAATGTTCTTGGTTCAAATAAAACATTTGTTAATACCCCAAGATTTTGTTTTGCAGGAATACATAAATCTTTATCGGTAATCTTGATTGCTTCTGTTTTCCCTGTTGTATAATTAAAAGCTGATTTTAATGATTTTGATTTTTTGGTTTGAATATAGCCATATTCGATTCCATTAATTTTTAATAGATGGATGATATCTTTAATTTTATTCACATTATTTTTATTGGAAATAATATAGGTTTGATAACTGTTATTTTTATTGGAATTAGGATTTGTAAAATATTTTTTAAACTCGGTGATTACTCGATCTGCGTTTTGATAAGTAGCTTCAACTGTAGATATTCCTGTTAAATAGTGGTGCTCAATTCTTTCTTTTAAAGTAAGAGTGTCTGTTGCTGATGTTTTTACTGCAATACCACCAGATCCACTTCCAGCTTTTTCGTAGGTCATTCCCAAAGCACCATTAAAAATTGGATATGTATCGCCAAACCCAGGATATAACAAATCAAATTCTTCATTTCTAAAATACAAAAGATGATTGTTGTCAAAATATTTGACATTATTATCTCCGATAATTTTTTGAAAATCTTTTTGCCAATTTGTGATTAATGAATGATATGGCTGGACAGCAGGAGCAAAATAGTAAGGTTCGTTATAAGATTGTTCATGATAATCGACATGTACATGCGGCATCCATTTTTTATATAATTTTATTCTTGATTTTGTTTCTTTCTGACTTTGCCAACACCAGTCTCTATTGAGATCATGGTAATAATGGTTTGTTCTTCCTCCAGGCCAAGGTTCTCTATGGCTACGGGTGGTTGCATCAATATCAGGGATATGATTTCTAGTCATCCTAAAGTAATTAGCGTATCGATCTCTACCATCAGGATTGATGCAAGGATCAATAATTAAGATGACCTTTTCCAACCATTGCATATGATTTGTATTTGATATGTCTGCAAAAGAATGTAGAGTTTTAAGCGCTGCTTCCATAGAACTAGATTCATTTCCATGAACTGAATAACTTAACCATATGATAGCAAGATTATTATTAGTAACGTTTCCATCTATCAACCCTGAAGATATTAAATGGTTATTTCTTATTGTTTCTAATGATAGTTTATTATCAGGATGAGTGATAATTGATGCAATAAGCGGTCTACCTTCATAGGTTTCTCCATATTGGATTAGGCTTATGTGATCTGAGATTTTAGATACATGTCTGAAATATTTTACAGCATCATGATGAAAGGAAAACTTGTCTCCTAATTCATATCCTAAAAACTCTTTTGGCGTTTGTAGCGTCGAAGCGAGAATTGTTGAAAATTGTAATAGGTATAAAATTTTTTTGAAAAATTGTTTTCTCATGCTAATGTTATGGAACATAATAAGTAGGATTTAAAGATATAGTGCTTTAGTATTGACTTAAATCTAATAGATAGCGCATAAGTTTTCAAAAATATGTTATTAAAAATTATAAGATATAACCTATCTTAGTTAAATGGAGAAAATATGAATTACTCAAGAGACAAAACTCAACCCATTTTTGATAGAGCAATGAATGTTTTGGTGAAAGGAGTAAGCTCAAATTTCCGTTTTTTAGGTGAAAAAAAAACCCCTATTATTTCCAAGGGGAAAGGAGTGCATATATGGGATGCCGAAGGAAACAAATTTATAGATTATCGATTAGGTTGGGGACCAATCATACTTGGCCATGCTGATGAAAGAGTAAATCAAGAAGTAACAAAATATTTAGAAAATGGGACAACGTTCGCAGCAACTACGGAGCTAGAAGTTCTCGTCGCGGAAAAATTAGTAAAAATGATTCCCGGTATGGAGAAACTTAGATTTACAAACACCGGTACTGAAGCAACGATGCATGCTTTACGTACAGCTAGAGGTTATACGAATAAAGAAAAATTCATCAAGTTTGAAGGTCAATATCATGGTGCGCATGATTACGTATTGTTTAGTACTGCGTCTAGTCCTGTTGGAGCTATGGGTTCTAGGACATCACCAATTCCAGTACAGGTTGGTTCAGGAATACCAAATAAAATAAGAGACTATGTATATTGTTTACCATTTAATGATTTTGATGCTATTGAAAAATGTGTCGAGGATCATTATGGTGAACTTGCAGCGATGCTTGTTGAGCCTTGTTTGGGAAATATAGCTGGGATTGAACCTAAAGATGGGTTTTTAGAACACCTACGATCTCTTTGTGATAAGTACAATATAGTTCTCATTTTTGATGAAGTAAAAACAGGTTTTAGGTTATCTAATGGAGGAGCGAGAGAGACATATGGTGTTATCCCTGATATATCTACCTATGCTAAGAGCCTAGGGAATGGTCTCCCCGTAGCTGCATTTGGTGGAAAGGCAGAGGTGATGGATGTAATAGGTGGGGGTAGTGTTACTCATGCAGGAACATTTGGTGCGAATGGTGTAAGTATGGCAGCCGCCAATGCAGTATTGGATATTTTAACAGATTCAGCAGTTCTTCAAGATATTGCTAAAAGAGGCATGCGTTTAAAGAATGGTATTGATCAAATTCTTACAGATGCTGATATTCCTCACCAAATGTGTGGGCATCCAAATATTCAAGGTTTTTTGATAACTGAAAGAAAGGTGGAAGAAGTCAGAGATCTTGCCTATAGTGATGATGATATGTATGAAACGATTATGAATAATATGTATGATAGAGGTGTCTGGGTTGAAAATGATCCCCGTGAGCCGTGGTTCTTATGTGAATCTCATACTGATTCTATTATAGATAAAACTCTAAATATCTTCCAAGAATCTGTTAAGGTATCAATTCGATAAAATAATGAAAGCTAATGCTTACTGGACGGATCAGTATTCCCTTCAAACTGAGTTAAATGTTTCAGCAGATCTTCCAGAGAAAGTTGATGTAGCAATTATTGGAAGTGGTTATACTGGCTTAACTGCAGGTAGAGTTTTGGCAAAATCAGGGAAATCCATCGCAGTTTTGGATAGATATAATATAGGATGGGGTGCGAGTTCAAGGAATGGAGGGATGGCTACGCCGGGACTTAAACAAGATATTTTTAAAATTTATAAAAAATACGGGATTGATTATGCTCGTGAGTTTTGGAAAGCATCCGTAGATGCCATTGATGTATTAGAAAAAATAATTCTTGAAGAAAAAATCGAATGTGACTGGTCTCGAGATGGACATATTGCGCTTGCTTGCAAACAATCTCATTATGATAAACTTCCGGAATATACATCATGGATAAAAAAAGAATTAGGACACGAAAAAAAATTAGTACCAAAGGAAGAAATCCAGTCTGAAATTGGAACTAATTTCTATTTTGGTGGCCTATCTGATGAAATAAGTGGCGGATTGCAACCAGCAAAATATGTAAATGGATTGGCTCGTTGTGTTGCTAATATGGGAGTGAGACTATGTGAAAATAGTAATGTGAGCGCAATAAAAAAGATTGGAAAATATTATGAAGTTTTTACCAATCGTGGTGTTATTAAATCCAAGGATGTGATTATAGCTACTAATGGATACACTGATAATCTGATTCCAGATTTAAAACCAAAAATTTTCCCTGTGGGAAGCTATATAATTGTATCTGAACCACTCCCAATAAATCTTCAAAAAAAAATAAGTCCAAAAGGTCGAATGTTTTATGATTCAAAATGGTTCATTAATTATTTTAGACTCACACCAGATGGACGGATGCTTTGGGGTGGTAGAAATGATCTGAGTACAAATCTTGATCTCAATGAAAGTGCAGTACATCTATCGACACAAGTAAGAAAAGTTTTTCCAGAGTTAGAAACCATAAAATTTACTCATACATGGACTGGAAAGCTGGGGATCACTTTTGATCTAATGCCTCATATTGGAGAGGTTAATGGAATCCATTATGCGTTTGGATATGGTGGGCATGGTTTATCTATTGCTACTTATCTTGGAACAGAACTTGGTCTTTTATTATCTGGGCAAAAAGACCGTAGTCCCTTTAAAGAGATACCGCATCAAACCATGTTCTTCTACAGAAAAAATCCCTGGTTTCTTCCGTTTGCTGCAAAATATTATCAATTTTTAGACTGGATATCGTAAAAAATGTATTCTATCTCAGGAATTGATTATGCTATTATTATAATTTATTTATCTGGCATGGTAGGTGTTGGATTTTGGTTTGCAAAGAAACATGAAGATTTTGATGATTTTTTCCTAGCGGGGAGATCACTTACAACACCGCTTCTCATAACCACTCTTATTTCTACTTATTATGGAATTGATGTATTGTTTGGAGACACACAACTAGCATTCACAGATGGAGTGGTTGCTTGGTTTGGTTATGCGCGACCAACATATGCGTTTTTTTTAATTGCAGCATTATTATTAGCTAGACGCCTACGCGAAGATAACTTTAAAAGTCTGCCAGATATTTTGGATTTTTATTATGGGAAAAATACTAGATATGTTGGTGCTGTTACTTCATTTATATATTCTTTACCTGCTTTATCACTTTATGGTTTTGGTATGCTTGGAGAGGTAGTGCTTGGGTGGGATCCCATTTTAGGTATGTTTGTACTTGGAGGTATTGCATTAATATATACACTTACTGGAGGATTTTGGGCGGTTGCGTTAACAGATTCTATCCAATTTGTCATGATGTGTTTAGTGATTGCTATTGCTTTTCCTTTTGCTATGAACT
>CAZEER010000109.1:0-4998 GCA_964511215.1 uncultured bacterium
GGTGTTGCCAATGGGTGAAAAATTAAAGAAAGAGGCATCTATATTAGTGGTCTGTTTGTAGTACTTATCCCAGTTAGCAGAGTTCTGAGACAGCCAGTATAGATTTTCAAGGTTAGCAATAAGATAGGGATCAGCTTCTGTTCCAGAGCCAGGTGGCATGGTAGAAATCACCTCAAGCGTGGTAAAAGTGGCGCTGACTAGTGCCTCTAATTCTATCCCATCAACATCCTCTACATGATACGCCGGAATGGCGACATACACAGTCTGTCCGAAGTTAAGATCACTGGTGGGATCAACCGTGATAACCGTTTTAGAATCATTGATCGTAGCGTCATAAGCAATATCGGAGCCAGAATCGTCTGTGTCTTTCAGGGTAATTATCAGATCCACATTC
Organism: uncultured bacterium; assembly: GCA_964511215.1. Classification (GTDB taxonomy): domain Bacteria; phylum Fidelibacterota; class Marinisomatia; order Marinisomatales; family UBA1611; genus CAZEER01. The sequence goes on from CAZEER010000109.1 coordinate 395, forward strand.
GCATCTGTAATTTCAGTTCCATCCCCATTCCGAATGGCCTCAGAAAAGCTGATAGTGATGTTGCTTTCTCGCTCTACACCAGTACTATTATCTTCCGGGTTAAAGGAAACTAAAGGCGGCAGATTTAATGCAATAGTATCATCATTCTCCCAGCTTAAGAAAGGATAGCCACTGTTGTAAACACCATTAATATTATCCATATCCCAGTAATCATTGGTGCCGTTGGTGGCCTCAATCTCAAAATCCCAGTCACCATCAATAAAAGTGTTAACAGTCTGCATCTCTGTTGTTGTTATTCCGGTACCGATTCCATTGTCTGTGGAAAAATCATCTATGTTCCAAAATAATCCGGTCGCACTATATTCGCCTGAGCCAAACCCAACAATTCCACCAATAGAGCTAGAACCTGTTACACTACCGGTACTGTAGCAATAACTGATGGAACCACCATAAGCCCGTCCCACTAAACCACCGATACGAATCCCTTCACTACTTATAACGCTCCCGGTGCTGTAGCAATTACTCACTGAAGAATAATTATTAAAGCCCACCAGACCACCAATATCATTGGCACTCCCGTTCACACTACTTGTGCTGTAGCAGTTACTAACAGTGGAAGAATCATAAGCTGCTCCAACCAAGCCGCCAACATAACTGCCTCCGGTAATATTACCGGTAGTATAGCAATTATTGATAGTGGTGGTGCTTTCTATCCATCCAGATAGGCCACCTGCTCGATTTGCCCCTGTAATATTAACATTGACCACACCTAGATCCTTGACCGTGGAACCGTTAGCATACCCAAACAGACCAGTATAAGCTGTGCTCGGGCGATTGATAGTTAAACCATTAATAGTGTACCCGTTTCCGTCATAAGATCCGGTAAACTTGATGGAATTGTTGCCTATAGATGTAAAACCGAGACCTTCATCCCAGGTGTCGGTTGAAGAGGCATCGATATCAGATGTCTGGATATAATATTTATCCCATTCATCCGGATTCTCCGTCATCCAGTAAAGATTTTCAAGGATCGCAATCAGATAGGGATCCGCTTCTGTTCCAGAGCCACTTGGTTGCTCGGCAGTTTGTGATATTAGACTACAATTCAAGATTATAAATAAAACTGAAATATAGATTCTATTAATATTCAAAATATCACTCATATTGTTTTTATATAATAATCTTTTCCTTTCACAATATACTCACCATCTCACAAACATAAAACCCCACGAATGTGAGGCATAATGTTTAATTAGTGGTATTGTACTACTAGAAGTTCTTCTTTCTTGGTATCATAATCCTATACCATCTAACCAATCAGTATATTATTCTACTTGATTGGTTGTAATTGTTTCTCTCCGTATTGAATGAAATAGTTATCATGATATTAAAAAACTGTATACTGGAGTTTAAAATCTGATGTTAATATATTCCCGGCCCTTTATCATAAAATTAAAATAATAATAGGCAAGTTATCATGCCAATTATGTTATGGATGAATCATTAATTATATTAAATATTGGTTACGCTCTTACCTTTATCGCTCTCGCAATAAGGGAAGTGTTATGGTTGAGGACTACTCTAACGGCAGCACAAATAAATCTTTTTATATATCATTACTTTTATGCTGAAAATAATTCAGCAGCATTTTGGACTGCAGTATTTGTTTTTGTGAATTCTTATAATATTATCAAGATTATTTTAGAAAGGCGGTCAAAAATTATTCCTGATGAAATAAGAGATTTATATGAAGGAATATTCAAAAGTCTAACCACAAGCGAATTTCTGTATTTTTGGAATATGGGAACTATAAAGTCTGTTACCGATGATTATTTTATTCATTCTGGTGAAAAGCAAAATAATCTTTTATTAGTGCTTTCCGGGATTGCCGAGGTTGAGGTAAATAAAAAACCAATTGCTAATTTGGATAGAGGAGCTTTTATAGCTGAAATTAGTTTTTTAACTGGGGAACCTGCTTCAGCAGATGTACATGCTAAAGGGGAGGTTATTTTTATATCATGGAAAAGTGAACGCTTAAAAAATCTACAACATGATAATCCCTCATTCTGGATGAAATTACAACATGCGCTTTCAGAAGACCTTATTAAAAAGGTTAAGCCTCAGGCAAAAAGAGCATCTCAATTAGAAAAAGAATAAGCTCATTATATAAATACTCTAATCGTTTTAACTCATAAACGTAGCTAATCCAATAGATCCAAGCTATTGATCTACAAACAAAAACTCTACCAATCTGGGGTTTAAAAAATTATGACAGAAATAGAAATACTAGATTGTATTTATATGCTATACGTTCTTGTTTTAGTATCTCTACCTTTCAGATGAATCTCACCTTGGTACTTTGCATTATCATATAGATCTTTAGTAAGTGATGTATAGATCTCATGCGAGAAAAGTATATCTGTTGAAAATTCCTTGTTTCTCTGTTCCAATCTTGCTGCAACATTAACAGTGTCACCTATAGTACTATATTGTAACATTCTATCGCTACCTATATTGCCAGCTATGACACTGCCAGTATGAATACCTGTACGAGCTGTGATTCTATCAAACCCATGATTTTTCCAATACCTTGAGAATTCGTTGTCGTCCCATTTTTGGTTTAATTCATTTAATCTTTCTCTCATGCCAATTGCACAGCGGACTGATAATAGCTCATGATCCTCCAGTTTCTGAGGTGCACCAAAGACTACCATAACAGAATCACCAATATAATTGATGATCTGTCCATTATGTTTTTCAATAACATCATGCATAGCTGAGAAGTATTCATTTAAGAATTTGACGGCTGTCTCAGGTGACATATGTTCAATAATTGTCGAGTATGATGATATATCAGTAAAAGATATCGATACCCAAATATTATCCCCTTTAAGATCCCCTTCATTATCAAGTATTTTCTCTGTAAGAATTTCTCCAAAATACCGTTTTAATGTTTCCTGCATTAATTTTCTGTTTGCCTCAAGGGTCTTAGTCTGATAAAAGTCTCTTCTAAAATCAATTTCTCTATTTCTTTTATTTGCAATTAAAAATATAGATGGCAAGAATAATAAATAAGGTAATTGATCCAATGACATATTACCTTGTGAAAGTAATAGAATTACGAATGGAATCGAAGTGCCTATAACAGCTATCAATCCATTGATCAAATGGAATGGAAAAACAATAAGATATAGCATTATCATTATAGGCAGGACACCGGCACCAACAGGAAAATTTCCATCAGAAAAGTAGTAGGTCCAAGCACCACAATTCATAAACCCAATTGCGGTAATTAAAAAATATTCTTGATGGTATTTTCTCTTCTTCTCATTTGATGATAGGATAAATATAAGAAGAAGAATTATTGAAAAAACATGATAGGATAAGTAATATATATTTTTCCCAACACCTTGAACAAATATGTCATCCGCCCTGATTATAAAACCAACCGGAGTGTCAACATATAGAAGTATCTTTATATTATTCCAAATCTTATCCCAACGATGTCTGAGATACTCTCTTTCTAAAGAAGTATCTTCAAAACGGCAGGTCAATTTGCTAATTCTGATATTTTCTATATCCATCTATAAAAAATCAACATAGTAAAATAGAATTTAACTAACATGCCACAAACAAAAAACCCCACGAATGTAGCCAGTCTATAACAATTCTCTAAATCCTGATATAATATTTTTTGCCGATTCTATTTTGAATTCTTTGTTTCTATTTACCATTATTGTTCTTGGATAAACAATAACTCCCAGATGCTCCAATTGTACTCTAAATGTGAATAAGAACCTCGAGCCTGCACCACCACTATGAGTTGCAATCAATGCTTTTTTATTTGAAAATGCATCCCTCCAATTATTTGTAGTTACAGATAACCAAGTAATTGTATTAGTTAAAATTGGAGGAGATCCACCATTGTACTCTGGCGCACAAAATATTAAACCATCAGACTTAATAAACTTATTACAAAGAGTCTTAACAAGATTGTCATCTGTTTTTTGGATCTTTGGAGTATATAGGGGGAAGTTGAAATCTTCTAAAGTAATTATATCCTTTTCTAGGTCTAATAAATCACCAATTTTATTCGCAAGGATTAGATTGCTTCCAGTTGTTGCTGAAATAATTAACACTTTACTCATAAACAAATCTACCCATCATCCCAAAAACAAAAAACCCTATGAAACGGTTTTCAATGCTTTGTATAATTAAATTCTATTTTAGCAGTATCATCTTCTTGGTCTGCCTAAAATTTCCTGCTTCAATGCTATAAAGATAAACTCCTGCTGCAACTGATAGACCCTGATTATTAGTAGTATTCCACTGCACTGTTTTTTCCCCTGATGATTGATTCGCACTTACAAGATTTTTAATCTCATTCCCCAACATGTCATAAACTGTAATATTCACATATGATTCTTTTAGCAGCTCATATCGAATTGTAGTAATTGGATTAAATGGATTTGGATAATTTTGATGTAATTCAAATTCTTGGGGTGGTAATAATGAAATTTCTTGGCTTGCATAATCTGCGAAGAGTGGGGCTATTTCATCAATTATGCTATAATTTAAGGCAAATGAATGTTCAAATATATCGT
>CAZEER010000110.1:0-4936 GCA_964511215.1 uncultured bacterium
CTGATGATTTAGAAAAAATTGTTCGTGAAAAAGCTTCAGGTAAATTAAATGATGTTACACTTAGTATTGCAATTAATAAGAAATATATTTTAAATAATACACAACTAAATGATGGTGACGAAATTGCATTTATTCCTCCAGTTCAGGGAGGATAGATGATATCGGTTGAAATTATCAATGCCCCTATCAATCCATTTCCTTCTGAAAATAATCATAAAGAAGAAGGTTCAGAGCTAATTTTTAACGGTAGAGTCCGCGAAACCGAACATGGTAAGAAAATTGTGATTTTAGAATATGAACAATATGAAGGTATGGCACACTTTGAATTAAAAAAAATTGCTGAAGAGACTCGCACTAAATATTTAATTGAGGATCTGTTTTGTAAACATCGTGTTGGAAAAGTAAATGTTGGTGAAGCAAGCCTCCACGTTGTGATCTGGTCCAAGCATCGAAAAGAAGGCTTGCAAGCGATGACTTATTTTATAAGTGAACTGAAGAAACGAGTCCCAATTTGGAAATGGGCTATTCTTGAAGATGGTAAAAAGATCCCAAGCGAGTGTACCCACGAATAGTATTTAGGCGGTAAATTCAAACTCTTAATGTTTGGATTATCGGAACGCTTACTAACAACTATACTTTTTTGGGTTACTCGCAAAAAATGGTTGTTGTTTTCTTTTCTATTAAGTATTTCTCTTTTTTACACTCCATCGCCTGAAGGATTATCGTCAGAAGGGCATCGCACTTTGATTATTGTTATTGTTGCGCTTTCACTTATCATTAGTGAAACAATACCATTACCTGCCGTTGCTTTATTAATTCTCATAATGGAAGTGGCCCTTGGTGTTGACACTGCAGATGGTGTTGCATCCTCATTCATGAGTGATGCAGTATTTTTTATTATGGGTTCGTTAATGTTGGCTGTATCTATTGTTCATCAGGGCCTTGATAAAAGGCTTGCTCTATTAGTTGTTAATATAACCGGCAATAAGACGTGGCGTATTGTAATGGGTATTGTAGCAATATCTGCATTATTATCATCTTTCATAGGTGAACATACTGTTGGTGCGATGATGCTACCAGTTGCATTAGCATTAATACGCAATGCAGGTTTAGACATTGGTAAAGCAACGCAGTTATCAACAGTTTTACTGTTCTCTATTGCATATGGATGTGCGATAGGTTCAATAGGGACACCTTCAGGAGGTGGTAGGAATGTGATTATGATTGGTTACTTGGCAGAATTTGGGATGGCAAAAATTTCATACCTTGATTGGATGAAAATGGCATATCCTATGCTTTTACTTCAAATTCCTATTGTTGGTTTTATCCTATGGTCTACGTTTACACCATCACAAAAGATAATGGATTCTTCGGTGCGGAAATTAAAATTTCAGGTGGCCAAATCAGGAAAACTAAATATAAATCAATTAATGGCAATTGCTATCTTTTTACTTGTATTTATAGGATGGATATTTTTTAGTCCCACCATTGGCCTAGGAATTGTAGCGTTGAGTGGCGTATTTCTGTATCTATCATTTGGATTGATTGATTGGAAAGAAATTAATAGAAATACAAATTGGGGTGTTATCCTGCTGTTTGGGTCTGCTATTTCTCTAGGGATTCAAATGAGAGAAACTGGAGCAGCATTTTGGGTAGCGGAAAAGATGCTATGGTATTTAGAAATTATTTTTCAAGATGTTGCTATTGTTCGTTGGTTTGTCTCAGTGGTTATGACTGCATTTTTAACAAATTTATTAAGCAGCGCAGCTACGGTAGCAGTCTTGGGTCCTATTGTTTTAGATATGGGAGGTAATCCAATTGTTACTGGTATTATGACATCCATTGCTTCAGCATTTGCTTATTTAACTGTTGTAGCATCACCCACATGTATGATTATACATTCTACCGGTCTTATTACATTAGCTGATTATTTTAAGGCAGGATGGAAATTATTAATAATTTCGATTTTTCTTCTTTTAATGATCTCAATATTTTATTGGCCGATAATTATATGAAAATTTTAATAGGTATAAGTAGTAAAGAATATTCAGGTCCCACGCTTGAGGTAGGAATGCGAATCGCACGTACCCTTAAATCCTCAACCACAATTTTAGATGTTGGGCAGAAAATTAGCGAGTTTAGTTACAAGGATGTAAGCTTGGCTAACGAACTAATGGAGTCATGGGATTTAGACAGGCCAGGGGTTGATGTATTAGAGTGGGCATATAACTATTTGGAAAAAAATCAATTTATAGAAAGTAATAAAAATAAAGCTGAATTTTCAAAAAATTTATTGATTGATAAAGGTGACGGTAGGGCTGAAGTGCTTTTAAAGGGAACAGCTGTTGAAAATTTAAGCCTGATATTGAGAAATGGTGATATTATTGAAGAATTGAGAGATGAAGTGCAATCATTTGAATATGATGTTACTATTATTGGTGGTAGTAGTGGTAAACGTAGCATGGCACACGATCTAATTCAATATATTGATAGTTCTATTTTTATTGTAAATAATTTTAATTCCGACCAAAGTTACCGGATTCTACTTGCTGTAGATGATTCTCCAGGTACTGCTAAAGCTGTAAAATTCGGTGTACGTATTGCTCAGGCATTTGATATACAAGTTGATATAATCACAATAAGTAGTAATGGGAATATTTCCAAAAAGTCCAAAAAAGCATCTACCCGTGCTGAAAAAATGATGAGAAGAAGTGGCGTAATTGCAAAAGCAATTTTTTCTTCTGGAGAATTAGAAAAAACATTAGTTGAGACAGCTGGTGATGATCATATAATTATTATGGGCACATCATCTCAGTCTCCTTTGACTAAATTTTTTCTGGGTAGTAAACCTTTGAATGTAATGAAGAAATGTAACTGTCCCATGTTGATTATTAAGTGATTTATAGTTAGGAGTACCTATGTTTCAAGATATTGGATTAATTGTGTTAACCAGCCTTATATTAATGATGATATCGGTTCCCCCGGTATTATTTTTAGTTTGGTACATACATGATAGAAGACAGAGTCAGCACTCTGTATTAAGAAATTTTCCTCTTCTTGGTCGAGTGCGTTATTTTTTAGAGATGCTTGGTCCTGAATTTAGGCAGTATCTGTTTGATGGAGATGATGAGGGGAGGCCATTTAGTAGAAATGATTTTTCTAATATCGTAGTCCAAGGAAAATATTTAAAAACTGTTATCGCATTTGGATCAAAGAGAGATTTTGATAAACCAGGTTTGTATTTAAAAAACTCTATGTTTCCTAAACAAAAAGAAGAAATGAAAATAGAGTTAGAACCAAAAATTCCTACTCGTCGCTATGTGGGCACTGAAGGATTGTTTTCCAGAAAGGAACACCTTGAAGATGTTGAAGTCTCGCCATGGACTCTCCCTGATAAAGATGCAATTGTGATCGGTCCACAATGTGTGAAACCTTGGAGAGTTAAGGGCCCCGTAGGAATGAGCGCAATGAGTTATGGAGCCCTTGGTGAAAATGCGATTAGTTCCATCAGCCATGGGCTTGGAATGGCAACAGGGTCTTGGGTACATACAGGTGAAGGAGGGCTTGCTCCTTATCATACCATAGGTGGTGGAGATGTTATTATGCAGATAGGCTCAGGCATTTTTGGAGTGAGGAACGAAGATGGTACTTTCAGTTGGGATAAATTTAAAGAAAAAGCCGAGAATCCACAGCTAAGGTGTTTTGAAATAAAATTAGCTCAAGGAGCAAAAATTAGAGGTGGACATGTTGAAGGAAGTAAAATTAATGAGGAGATAGCTGCTATCCGTGGCGTGAAACCCTGGAAAACTGTAGATTCTCCTAATCGGCATAATCAGTTTCATGACCTACCTAGTTTATTTGATTTTATAGATGAAATGCGGGAAAAAGGTGGTAAACCAATTGGAATAAAAATTGTAATGGGAGGATCGGATAGTGCGAACGATCTTGCCAGGTTTATGTCAGAGACTGGACGTGGACCTGATTTTATTACTATCGATGGTAGCGAGGGTGGATCAGGCGCAACTTATCAGGAAATGGCTGATAGTATGGGTATCCCAATTAAATCCGGCCTAATCTACTGTGATAATGCTCTCAGAAAGTATGGTGTTAGAGACAAGGTAAAATTATTTGCAAGTGGGAAATTATTTAGTCCTGATAAGATTGCAATTGCATTAGCATCGGGCGCTGATCTAGTTAATATTGCCCGTGGAATGATGATCTCTGTTGGTTGTATAGGCGCAGAAAAATGTCACACGAATAAATGCCCTGTAGGAGTGGCAACTACAGATCCTGTCCACCAAAAAGCGTTAGTCATAGACGAAAAAAAATGGCGAGTGTTAAATTATATAATAACATTACGTAATGGACTACAAACACTTGCTGCTGCCTCAGGTATTGATTCTTATACAAAATTTAACAGGGGTCATATTGTTTATCATGATCAGTTTGGAAAGATTATTTCAATGGAAGATCTATTCCCATATCCAGAAACGTAGAACTATTTACAGTTTCAATGAAAAATGATAAATTCTAACAGATAGAAAAACGTAAACAATCAATGGAGTAGGAGAATAATTATGGAATTAATTCATCCAATTTTTAAATGGTTACATGTAATAGCAGGTATTATGTGGATTGGGCTGCTATATTTTTTCAATTTTGTGAACACTGCCTTTGCTCCTACTATGGATGGAGAAACAAAAAAGAAGGTTGTCCCAGAGCTTATGCCAAGGACACTTTATTGGTTTCGTATGGGTGCAGTATGGACATGGGGTACTGGAGTTGTCCTATTAGCCGTAATATATTATCATGGAGGATTAACATTTGATGATCCAAGTGCTAGTGGATATGGTCTAGAATTTTTTGCTATGGTCGCTGTTACATTTTTAGGTGTATTTGCCTATGATGCTTTGTATAAATCTCCTTTAGCATCAAA
>CAZEER010000111.1:0-4898 GCA_964511215.1 uncultured bacterium
GCGGAGACCCAGCGCGGTTTTACGATGACCGGGTCTTCAAATGGTTGCGGCAACTCGCACAGCGAGGCGTGGTTCTGGCCGGAATTTCGGGCGGCCCCGTGATACTCGTAGCCGCCGGTGTCATGGTAGGTCGGCGTATGACCGTCCATTGGGAGCATGCTGGCATGTTGGCGGAGGCGTCGCCTGATCTGTTTATCGAACGCACCTTGTACGTCATCGATCGGGCCCGGGTTACCTGTGCTGGCGGCATCGCGCCTCTCGATCTGATGCACGCATTAATTACCGAACATTGCGGTGGGGATCTCGCGCAGAGGGTTAGTGATTGGTACATGCATACTGATATTCGCCCCTCTGGTGGACCTCAGCGGGCGGGTATCGCTGAGCGTTACGGCACGGCCAGTCAAACTGTTGTTCGGGCAATTGAGGCGATGGAGAACCACATTGCCGATCCGTTGACCCTCCCGCAGCTGGCTTTGCTCTCGGGCGTTGGCGCGCGTCAGCTAAACCGGTTGTTCAGAGAAAAGCTCGGCCAGTCGACGATGGAATTTTATCGTTCGCTGCGCGTGGAAAAAGCACATGGCTTTCTGACCCAATCGCCTATGTCCATCAGCCAGGTAGCGCTTGCTACCGGCTTTTCGAGCCCGGCTCATTTCTCGCAATGCTTTAAAAAGATGTATGGAAAACCGCCTTCTGCCCTCAGGTAAAGTATGCGACCTCGTGTGTTGGTCACCTTGTGACTAAAAGGTTTCCGGCATGTGTTTGACACCGAATGGAGTGTTTAATTTCTCAAACATATCCATGAGTGGCTTGCGCGCACCCGCCTTCGGCAAGCCGGATTTTCCTTAAATTTACCAAATAAAGGATTATTAGCGCTGTTAGAGATAGCGCGCAGCGTTGCGGTTTTGTGTGTCAGCGAACCCTCTTGTCAAAGATTACCTCATCGGCGAGGCTGTCGTCGACTTCTCCCATTCGTTTCAGAATGTGCTGAGGTAGTTTTTCGTATGCGGCGCGGAAGTTTTTATTCACTGCTGCTACACCTTCCGCCGCTAGCGAGGCACCAGTGCAGTCGCCATCGACGATGAACGGTCCAAAATTCTCTACGTTCAGGACCCACATCGCTTCTGGTAGGCCGAGTTCCTCTTGCCAGTAGACTGCCTCGACGCCGGTGACGCCGCGGCCGTACTTGGCCGCAATTCCGTAGCCCACGGTAGTCAAGAAAACCGCGCCGTATTCAGCGAAGACATCCTCGTAGAGACTTTGGTCCATGCCGCCTTTGCCAATGATGGCCCGTACCCCAAACCGTTTCATGTAATCGCCTACATAACGCCAATAACGGAAACTCGCCGTTGCCTGAATTGAAGAGACCCGGAATTTTCCTGGAGCGTCCTCTACACCTGCCGGCGCGCCGTGCATCTGGACGTTACAAGTGTTTGCAATATCGATCGGTGGCTCATTGTCTTCCTCCAGTGTGTGTTGGTAGACCAGCGCGCGACCGGTGTGAATTTGGCCATTTAAATAGACAAAGTCGCCGATCCGTAGGTTACGGACATCGCTCTCGCTAAGTGGCGTTTTCAGATAGATGTCGTCGTTCATAGTATGCCCTCCCGTCGCGAATATTCGGAAAACCAGGCGGGAACGTCGCGGGGTTCCATTGTGCCGTCTGGGCTTACGCGAATGACCGCACGTCGCGCGGCTTGACAGAGTTGATGGATTCCAAGCGGAGTTAGTGCGCTGTGCGTGTAGGCGATCTCCATATGTACGTCGGTGGCATAGCCGCCGGAGCCGGGGTACCCCATGGCTCCAAGTCCCAGCCCGTCGACCATCTCATGCAACTCGTCTTCTAGTTCCGCTACGATTGGATCAGGGTGCCGGTCGCCCACGGGGCGAAGTTGGGCTGCTTGTTTGGCAATGGCGAAGGCCTGGTCCTTGGTGCCGCCGAGCCCAACGCCTATTGTCACTGGCGGACAGGTAAGTCCGCGTCGTCCAAACTCGGCGACCGCGTCAAGTAGGCCCTTACGGATACCATCGGTGCCGTCGCCATCGACCAGCATCCGAAAGTCGGATCCGAATGCACCGCCTTTGTGCACAGCGGTGATCTCGAACCAGTCTACATCTGGCTCAAACCTGTATTCGATATTGGGCGCGAAAACACCGACATTGAGACCTGGGTTCGCACGAGTTAGCGGGTGGCACCTGTTTGAGCGCATTGCGAGATCTTTGGTGATACGTGCAGTCGCTTCGCGGGCGGCGCGTTCAAATTGCACAAAACCATCCGCTAATTCGCACTTGTCGCCGACCACGACATATAGGCGAGGAACCCCGACATCGGCACATATCGGACGCTGGTCCATCTCTGCAATTTCTACGTTGTCCAAGATTTCGGACATCACACGTTCCGGCAGCGGCTGGGTCTCACGCTGGTGCATTTGTTTGAATGCGAGGCGGACATCGGTCGGCAAGACCGTTGCCGCCAAACGGTGCGCTTCGTAGACAGCTGATCCCAAATCGTTTGTAGAAATCATCGTTTGCCCTCTCCTAATGTCCAGCACCAACGACAGTCTTTTCGAGCCGAATTAAGCTTCTGGCGTCCAGTTTTGGCGGCGCCGGACCAGCCGCGTGTCGGTATTTTCGCCTTCGAAGTCGGTCGACGTGACAGCCATTTCGGATAGGTCCACATCATCGAATGTATAGGCATTGACGACGGCATACCGGTGTCCGTCTATTGGGCAGGTCACTATAGGAAGCACTCCGCAGTTTGTGCAGGTATTGAAATCAGCCGTATTGGTGCCAAACCGGTATCGGGACATTTTACTTTCGTCTTCGACATACATCGTGAACTGTCCCTTCGGGTTGGACGTCCACGCCGCATTATGCTTGCGACAAAGGGTGCAACCGCACGCCCGAATTGGGATAGTTTTAGGCGCATCAGGCCATGCCAGGGAGAATTTGATGTTGCCGCAATGACAGCTGCCGCTGATGTGCCGCTGTCTTCTAATGTCACCCATTTCTGTAGCCTTTCTGTCTGGCTGCAGCTTATTAACTACGCCAATGGAACACGTGTAGGCAGTCCGGCGTCAAGGCTGCCTAAATTTCGGAATAGGTCGATACAACCATTGCTTACACCGGGCTGTGCTTCAAAATATTCCGTATTAATTGTAGCTTAACGCCGTGTCTACTGACGGCGCTGATACTAGTCTTTGGGATCGTCGCCTGCACTGTCAGCTAGTAATCAGTCCGCCGTCCACGTTGTAGGCCTGCCCTGTAATGTTTCGGGCGCCAGGGCTCGCGAGAAAGACAGCCAGCGCGGCGATATCTTCTGGCGTGTTGGCACGGCCTATAGGGATTGGGCGGGAGATGTCAGCGAGCGCTTCTTCCTCTGTCTTGTTCTTTCGTTTGGCGAGATCAACCAGCATCGTTTCGACCAATGGTGTCATGGTCACACCCGGGCAGATTGCGTTAACGTTTATATTGTGCCGACCGAGCTGCTGGGCTGCGGTTCGGGTCATTGAGATTACAGCTCCCTTACTCGCCGCGTAGGCAGCGTTTGAAGTATCCTTGAACCCACGTCCGGCAATTGAGGCCATATTAATAATGCGGCCGCCGTCCTGCTGCATCATCTGTCTTGCCGCCCGCTGCAGGCAGAAAAATACACCCTTGGCGTTGACCCGATGAATGCGGTCCCAATCTTCCTCGGTCAAATCCATAATGAAGGCGGAGCGCGTGACACCAGCATTGTTGACGATGACATCCAGTTTGCCGAACTTAGCTACTGTCGTATCGACCATCGCGTTGATGCTGGTGACGTCGCCGCAATCGGCTTGAACGGCGAACCCCCGAACGCTCTTTGCGGTGACGGTATCCGCTGTCCTACTAGCGGCCGCAACATCGATGTCGGCTGCGATCACGTCCGCGCCCGCATCTGCCATAGCCACGGCAATTGCCTCGCCTATCCCGGTTCCTGCGCCCGTCACCAAGACGTTACTTCCTTTCAGGTTCATGGTTTTCTCCTTGGCTCTAACGTGGCGTCAAGGGTTTCAGTACAGCGCTGGCGGCCAGTAATGTCCGGTTGCCAACGAAAACACGACCTCGCGTGAAGGCGAGACTTCTTGTTCGTCGTACGAGTTCGCCCTCCGCTTCAATGATGTCGCCGTCTTGTCCAGCGGCGATGAATTCAGAGTTGAGAGAAACTGTTACCAATTGTTCGTCCCATTTCTTTTTTGCGCTTACGACCATGGTGAGGTCAATCATCGTCATCATCAAGCCGCCATGAACGATGCCGTGGCGGTTGCAATGCCGTGCCTCTGCTGTGAGGGCAAAGTGATGCGTGCCGTCTTCGCACTGTTTCCAGAAAAACGGTCCTGCTCGATTTTCGTACGGATCGATTGGGTCGTAGATCGTGTGACCCTCAAAAGGGGGCAACGCGTCGGTCATTCTGAGGCTCCCTGCTCCTGTCGTTGCAGTACTATAGACCATGGAATCATGCCATTCGACGGCAGGGACGCCGTGCGGCAAGATGAGAATTACGGTCCCGGTGAAAAGGAAAGGCGATCTATCATGACGAAGGGAACATTGCGCACACCGATCTGCGAGCGGCTCGGTATCGAGTATCCAGTTTTCCAGGCCGGTATGGGGTGGGTGGCACGTGCAGAATTGGCGGCAGCGGTATCGGAAGCCGGCGGGCTCGGCGTGATTGGTGCTGGTTCAACCTTGAACAAGGAGGGACTTCTGGCGGAAATAAATGGTGTGCGCGAGCGTACAGATAAGCCCTTTGGTGTCGATATTCTGTTCGCGACCATTCGCGCGAAAGGCGCCGAGGTGGCGCAATACACTGACGCGGTTGAGGGAATGATCGAGGTCGTGCTGGAGGAGAATGTCCCGGTGCTAATTTCTGGCCTTGG
>CAZEER010000112.1:0-4817 GCA_964511215.1 uncultured bacterium
TAGTTATTGCGCCTACGTTTAGGATAACAACACCTGAGAAAGGCGACGCAAATAATTCGATCGTTGTGAATTTTCAGTTTATGTTTTAAAACTCTTTTGTAAAAATTTTTTCTGCCATTTAAAACTTACTCCATTGTTCTTGGTAAAATATTATAGAGAAGAGCACCGGCAATGCAGGCAAAAAGACCCTTTGACCATCCTAGTTGATCTGGGATTAGACCCCCCTCTTGCACCCAAGAGAGTATGGCAAACATAATTCCAAAAGATGAAAGATATAACCAAATTATTTTTTTCACTATTTTTTATATCCAACGGCATCAAAAGGGTTTACTAGGATAGTTGAGATGTTTTTAAGATGTGCAGCTATGCGTTTTAGGTAGCGGGCATATAGTGCCAGAGATGCAGTTTTTGATTCATTCCCCTGTGATATTTCTCCTGAAATACACCCCTTAACTATTTGGTCTGATATGCTAACAACATCTTTGTAAGATGACATAAGTGACTTAGCTACTTCAGCATCTTGAGAGTTTATAGCTTCAATAGTTTTGTTAAATCTTGAGGCGACCTCTTTTTCAATATCCGCTAAATCATCTGAAAAGTCCTCCGAGCGAATTGTGTCTGGATAATAAAGTGAAAGATCTAAGATGTTTTTTGTATAATCACCAACGCGCTCTACATCAACCACCATATTTAATAGAACTAAACCATTTGGTAGGTCTTCAAGGTTTTGACTTACTGCATAATGTGTAACTACTTTACGTCTCACATTCTGCTGGAACAAATTAATTTCAACATCTCGTTTTTTCAAAGCCCTGACGGTTTCAATCCTTTCATTTTTTCTTAAATATTTAATGGCTTTTGTAAATATTTCATTAGATAGAACCATCATATCATAGGACTCATCCCATGCCTGAGATAGAAGATCATCAGAATTCCAAAGTTTTACAATATCTTTAAATAATGACATAAAAAATCCTTATGTTATTTTCCTATTAAAATTATGGATAAAGGTATAGCTACAAAAACTATCAAAAGATATACAAGAGGAAAAAACTTATTTTCTGTTGCATATTCAGCAATTATATCTGCGCATTTTAATGGTATGGCACGTAAAAAAGGAATGCAATAAATGATGAGAATGCCAAATATATTAAACAATAAATGACTTATTGCGGCTATAAGGGACGCAACTGTCCCTGTAATCGCGGCCAATAATGCAGTAACGGTAGTTCCAATATTAGCACCGATTGTAAAAGGAAAGATTTGTCTCAATGTCAAAACTCCCGCTCCTGCAAGTGGGACTACTAGCGATGTTGTTATTGATGAACTTTGAACCATAATAGTTAAAATTATTCCAAACCCAATTGCTCGAAGCGCAGTCTTAAAAATATATTGATCAAAAAACACCTCTACCTTTGCTAAAACTAAACTACGTAATATTTTGACTAAAGTATATAACATAGCGAATGTTATAAGAACGCTAAATACTAGATATATGATGTCATTGTCAAAGGTAAATCTTTCAACAAATTGAGCACCTGATTTTATTGCAATTTTTATGGGGCTTTTTGCTTGAAGTATTTCTACGTTTTGTAATTTTCCAAACATTAAACTAGATACCCACTCTGCAGTTCTTTGAATACCGTGGAATGCTATCTCAAGCGGAAATAAAATAAGGACGGCTAACACATTAAAAAAATCATGCACAGTTGAAGCGGCAAAGGCCCGGCGGAATTCATTCCCACGATTTATATGGCCCACAGAAACAATTGTATTTGTAACAGTGGTACCAATGTTAGCCCCCATAATCATTGGAACAGCTCCAGCTAAGCCAAGTGTGCCACTGCTAACCATTCCAACGATTAATGATGTTGTTGTTGATGAGCTTTGAAATAGGACCGTTGCAAAAACGCCTATAAAAAGAGCAATTACAGGATCACTTGTTGTTGTAAAAATTGATTCTGCTACATCAGATCCCATATGTTTAATAGCAGAAGACATTCCTTTTATTCCAACGAGGAACAAGTAAAGAGCACCTACAATGCTTAGAATATTAAAAACTATATTTTTCGATCTTTTAATCATAGAATTTGGTTAATTATGATAGAAAATCATTTTTGAGAAAGAAAAAATTATTATTTGATTGTTAGAATTGTGTTAGGATGCTTAGTAAAAACAATAGATAAGAAATGCAGACTTATCATTAGTTTTTAATTAGTAAGTGGTAGAGTAATTAGAATCAATGTTTAAAGCATCTTGTTCCTGTAAATATCATAGCAAATTCAAATTCGTTACATGCGTCGATTACCTCTTGATCTCGTATTGATCCGCCAGGCTGAATTATAGTGCTAATTCCGGAGTCTTTAATTTTATCAATACTATCTCTGAATGGAAAAAACGCATCGGATGCAAGGACACCGCCTTTTACTTTTTCACCCCCTTTTCGTAGGGCCATATGGACAGCGTCAACGCGACTCACTTGGCCCGCACCCAGTCCAACGGTGGTATTATCATTTGATATCAATATTCCATTTGACTTGGCATGCCGTAGTACTTTCCATGAAAAAAGAGCAGCCGAAATATCTTTTTCTGTCGGTTGTTTTTCAGTTACAATCTCCAAATCATCACGAGTTAAAATTTTTGTATCAACATCCTGAACTAAAATCCCCCCATCAATATTTCGGATCTCTAGCTTGTTTTTGCGTTTAAAAAAATTGCCGACCTCCAAAACTCGAAGATTTTTTTTCTTTTTAAAAGCTTTCAAAGCTTCAGACTCAAAGTTTGGCGCCAGTACTATTTCTACAAATACATTTGCAATGGCTTCAGCCACACTCTTAGTACAAGTTCGATTCAATGCAATTATACCACCAAACGCGGATAATGAATCTGCATTAAAGGCTCTGTTATACACATCAAGTAGATTATCTCCCATTGCAACCCCACATGGGTTAGCATGTTTAACAACGACACAGGCTGTTTCGTCAAACTCTCTTACACATGCTAAGGCTCCATCGGCATCCATTATATTGTTATAGGAGAGTTGTTTCCCTTGGTGAATTGTAGCGTTTAAAATATTGGTCTCATTATTTCCAGGGATTTTGTATGAAGAAGCTGATTGGTGCGGGTTTTCTCCATAGCGCATTTCAGAATGTTTTTTATATGTGAGTGAAAAATCATTGGAGAGGTCATCATCTTTTAGATAGTTATGAATAATTGTATCATATTTTGCAGTATGGCCAAAGGCGTTTGATGATAGTATTTTTCGTGTTTCAAATGATATTTCTCCACCTCTATCCAATTCATTTGTTAATAAAGGATAATCGTTTACATCAACCAAAACAGCAACCCACCCGACATTTTTTGCTGCTGAGCGGATCATTGTTGGTCCTCCAATATCTATATTTTCTAGAGCTCGAGCGTGAGTACAATTATCTTTTGAAATTGTTTCTGAAAAAGGGTAGAGATTGCAAACAACAAGATCTATCCATTTAATATTGTTTTTCGTAGCATCAACCGAATGTTCATCTCTCAATCCTAAAATTCCTCCTTCAATTAGAGGATTAATTGTTTTCACGCGACCATCCATAATTTCAGGAAAATTTGTGAAATCACTGACATCCAAAACTGACACATTGTTTTTACGCAATGTTTTTGATGTTCCACCGGTGGATAAAATTTCAACATTATGATCCATTAAGGTTTTTGCTAGTTCAACAATTCCTGTTTTATCAAAGACGGATAAAAGGGCGCGATTTATTTTGATTGGGTTTCTATTTAGAGTTGGTTGATTGATCATTTTTTTTAATTACTGCTAATGTTAGTCTGCTTTTGCAAACCAAATTATCTGTTTCATCTTTTATATCGATTTCCCAGACTTGAATCATTTTCCCAACTCTTGTTGCTATGGCTTTCCCAAAAACCCACCCTGATCTAACGGATTTTAAATGGTTCGCATTTATTTCAATCCCGACAACAGAAAACCGTTTATTATCTATTTGCATACCGGCTCCAATGCTGCCTAATGTTTCTGCCAGAGCCACACTTGCGCCTCCGTGCAATAATCCAAATGGTTGTTTTGTTCTGTGATCCACCGGCATTTTTCCAGTGACAAATTTTTCACCAAGGTCTGTAATTTCTATTCCAAGTGTCCCGACTAGCGTAGACCCTGTTCTCGAATGAATTTTGTCTATTATTTTTTTGTTATCCATTTTTAGTTAGGTATTTAGATTCAAAAAGGGGGATAGCTTCTAAAAACGCATCACCTTCAAGTGCCTGTACTTTTGTTTTTAATGTTTCCACGGTGTCTTTTGGACCCACTGCACATTTTTTTTGAATAAAAATGGGCCCACCATCAACCTCATCCGTAACAAAGTGTATAGTACAACCAGTTTCTATTTCTTTGTTTCTTAACACTTCTTCATGAACGCTTGTGTCCACTCCACCCGCGTATTTTGGTAGAAGAGAGGGGTGTACGTTTAAAATTTTACCCTTCCAGTGATTGCAAAACTCCGCTGAAAGAATACGCATAAAACCAATTAGAAGAATTAGATCAACACTATACTTTTCTAAGGCTTTAGTTATTTTTCGATCAAAATTCTGTCGAGAAATATCTTTATGTGAAATATAAAAAGAAGGGATATTGTTTTTTTTTGCTCTTTCTAATATATAAGCATTTTCATTGTTTGAGCATACAATGGAAACCTGTGCCTGTAAGGTTTTTGATTCAATTGCATTTAAAATTGCCTGAAGGTCTGTGCCGCTTGTAGAGCCTAATACGCCAAGCCTCATCATCTTAATGCTCTCATTTGTTTAACCCT
>CAZEER010000113.1:0-4517 GCA_964511215.1 uncultured bacterium
CTGTACCTTTTTCCATGATCAATAACAAAGCTTTCTGTTCCGTTTTCTAGTGGGTACTCTATTTTCTTTTCAATAGAACGAAGCTCTGGAATAAAGGGTTCCAGTTCATTTTCATTAACAATATGATAGATTAATTTCACTTTTTTATAAATAGTCTAAAATGATTATAGAACAGACTTCTATCGTGTCTTTGCCAATAAGAGTCAAAGGTTTTGTCTTCATTAAAATTAGATTCAAACACTTTATACCAATTTCGATTGTTGTTTAATTGACGCAATAATATCGCAGACCCCTTTTTTAGGCTAGATAAATATTCTGCGATGACCCCCACTTTGTTTTTGTTGCACCAGTCAAAAATATTAGAAAGGCTTATTAAATCATATGAATCAATATCTTCGATATCGCAAAGCGTACCAACGCAATATTCAACATCGATCAAGTTTTTATTGTTAATATAGGGAAATGCCCTGCTTGAATTATAGCATCCTAAAAAAATATGCTGTAGAAATGGGTTTAAGTAGCTTTCTGTTTTTCCCAATCCCTCCATAATCTTTTTTTTAAAATAGTTAATATATGTGTTCTTTTTTGCGTGTTGTGTTGCCTGTCTGCTAAAAACTTTTTCTATTACAGAATTGTTAAATACCCGGCTAAAAGGAAGCTGTATTTTTTTATGATCTGTCCACGATTCTAAAATCATTTTTCTTTCTTGCGTTGTGGTTTGAGGATAAAAAAACCGCTCTACTGTTTTAAAATCTGAAATATTTTTATAGAAATTTTCTCTAAAATCCTGAAACATTTTTTCAAACTTCCCAGACTGGTTTAAACAATTATCATTTTTTTCACCAACGTTTAATTCTCCGAGATCTAACCTTCGTGTGGCGTCTACTTTTTTTTTAACATGTTCTATCTGATGCGGGTTTATGTCAAACGCCATCAAGGAGAGATTTGGGTAAAGAGTTTTCAACGATAACGGTACACACCCGCCAGAACAGACTGTTAATACTTTTTTGAATTCATATTTTTTGATAAGGCTTGATTCTATCTGGTGGTCTTCTCTTGTGACCGCAAATAAAACATCATTAAAAACATTGTTCATTTGAAAACCCCTGAGCCATAAAAATTATAATCTGGTTTTATTTTAATCACTTCACCCCTAATCCGAAAACTTTTATCACATAGCCTTGATAACTATTCTGAGGACTGTTTTCATATGTAGATGTTATACTAAGAGCCGGGTTGTTTATAAAATAATATTCTGGACTACAACTAGCCAACAATTGTGGAAATTGTAAAATATCTGAACCCCACACGTCATTATACGGACCCCGTAAATAAAACCACGGGATCGTGCTTCTGGTTTTTGAGATTAGTTTTTGGGGTATATTAATTATTTGTGAACTAACTAGCGATGGGGTGCTGTAATCTGTTTTTGTAATCTTAAGGTGGAAATATGTTTTTAGGACTTGTGTTATCTCACCATAATTTAAAAATTTTTGTTGGGGTGTTAACCGTTCACACATTCCAATATTAGTTATTATAACAACTAAAACGATCTTTTGTTTAAAACAAACCACAAATAGTTTTTTAACTTTGCCTGAATTAAAATTAATCTTTATAAAACAACCTGACAACTAAATTGAATTTGTGTCATAGTTCTTTTGCAGTTTTACTCCTTGTGTATTTTTATTGGAATCGCTTTGTAACTCCTTGTATATTTGAATAATGTGCTCGTCATTCTTATTCTAGAACATAGGCACTAAAAACATTATAAATAAAAACAACACATAATAACTTCTAAAAGAACATAACAATGACCGAAGAAACAAACGGGCGCAACTTATCCATTCCTCGTGGATATCTCCCAGAAGATACCGAAGCTCGAAAAACCTGGGTAAAAAACTTTTCAGGGGTAAAACTTGATGACACATTAAAAGATAAAGAACAAGATCTACAGGGTATTATTGAAAACCATGTGGGTTTTATGAAAATACCAATGGCCGTTGTTGGGCCAATGGTTCTAAATGGTTCTTACGCAAGTGGTGATTTTTGTGTTCCTCTTTGTACTCTAGAGGGGACGCTTGCCATGTCAATGAATCGTGGCATATATGCATCAGTTCTTTCTGGTGGAATAAAAGTAAATCACTTCAGACAAGAGCTTTCTCGGGCCCCTGTTTTTATTTTTGACAACTTAAACGATGCTGCTCAATTTCAAGTTTGGGTATCTAAAAATGAGAAAAAAATTAAAACCGTTGCAGAAAGCACCACCAACCATGGTCGGGTTCTAAGAATTGATCAATACACTGTACAAAATTATGTGATTCTTGATTTGGTAATGGACACAAGTAACGCCGCAGGACAAAACATGGTTACTTTGGCGGCACAGGTAGCTTGTGAATTTATTCAAAAAGAAACAGGTTATAATTACTTTCTCGAGTCAAATATAAATAGCGATAAAAAAGCATCTGTTAGAAATATGCTTTTAGGAAGGGGGCATGGGGTAACAGCAGAAACAACAATAAAAAATAGTGTTATGAAAAGAATCTTAAAAATGGATCCTGACATATTGTTTGATTCTTGGAGTTTTTTCCCAATTGTTTCCAGCATGGCTGGCACCCATGGAAACGGGCTCCATGTTTCAAATGCGCTTACTGCAATTTATTTAGCGACCGGACAAGACGCTGCCTGTGCAGCGGAAAACAGCATTGCTCATGTTGGTCTTGAAAAAAGAGAAGACGCGCTGAAGTTTAAATTAACACTGCCATCCCTAACGGTTGGGACAGTTGGTGGGGGTACTCGATTAAAAATGCAAAAGAAAAACTTAGAATTGTTGGGCTGCTCTGAAGGTGAGCACACCTCTAGAAAGTTGGCTGAAATTATTGCAGGCGCAACCCTATCGTTAGAAATATCACTTATTTGTGCTATTGGGTCCCACACATGGACTGACGCCCATATGAAATATGGCAGAAAATAAAAGCAAAAATGGATGTTCTTAATAATCCAAAATATTCTTATTTAATTAAAAAGCAGCCTTTTTATTATAAAATATTTAAAACATTATTTTACTATTATTCTAAAGTTGTTTTTAGTCTTTACACACCTGTAGCGGTTCATGGCAGAGAAAACATTCCTGATGGTTCTTTTATAGTCTGCAGCAACCACAACAGCCATCTCGATGTAGCGCTGCTTTCTGTTGCAACTAAAAAAAACTACAATCAAATTGCTATGCTCGCAGCAAAGGATTACTTTTTTGATAGTTGGTTAAGAAGAGTGCCGATAAACATGGTTATGAATCTTATTCCAATCGATAGAAAAACAGATGGCGTTCGAAAGTTTTCAATACAAAACACGCTGTCTTTATCTCGAGCTTTTATGGATTTTGATAAGCGAAACCTGATTATGTTTCCTGAGGGAACAAGAGGAAAACCTGGGGTTTTGTTGCCCTTTCACCTTGGCGCAGCAAGGTTTGCTGTTAATTTAAACAAACCTATTTTGCCAGCTGTTATTTATGGTTCACATAAAGTTTGGCCAAGGGGAAAAGTGTTTTTCAGCTGGCCAAGAAAAATTAAAGTTTTTATTTTAAAACCAATCTATCCTAATGCGTTTATTAAAAAAGATAACCCGAGCGATAACGATATAAAAATCGCTATAAAAGACATGACGTGTTTTTTAGAAAACCAAATAAAAGAAAAGACTAAATTATTATATGGATAAAACAAAAAAATTCTTTGCTGTAAATAACACCAATTGGGGTCATCGCTGGGGATATAAAGACACTGCCTTCTCTTCGCGGGGAGATAAGAAAGTAGTTCTTTCAGGTAACCGATATGAAATCTGTAATAAAAACCTACCTGGTCTTATCCCTTTTGCCGAAGAAGTTTTGGGTATAGAGGTTTTGCCAGAGCCACAAATAAAAGAAGAAGAAATAAAACATATTTCTGTGCGAAAAGTAAACCAGGGGTTTATGGATGAACTTATATCTTTGTTTGGTGAAGATAGATACTGTTACACCGATGCGGAGCGATTGTTACATAGCCACGGTCAAACAACATCAGATGAAATATACAAGGTTCTGTATTCAAAACTAGACAGTTTTGTTGATCTGGTTTTCTATATTGAAAACGAAAAGGAAACAATACAATTAATAGATTTGGCGAAAAAACATAATGTTTGTCTTGTTCCCTTTGGTGGTGGAACAAGTGTTTCTAATGCTCTCAAAATTCCAGAGAATGAAAAACGAATGGTGGTATCCGTAGACACAAGGCGCATGAACAAGATTGAATCTATTGATGAAAAAAACCTTCTTGCCACAGTACAATCTGGAATTTTAGGGGTTGAACTTGAAAGGCAACTACAAGACCTGGGCTATACTGCTGGACACGAACCAGACAGTATTGAATTTTCAACGCTTGGTGGTTGGATATCTACAAATGCATCTGGAATGAAAAAACATCGTTATGGAAATATTGAAGATATTGTACAAAACGTAACCCTCATCACGCCAAATGGAACCATAAACC
>CAZEER010000114.1:0-4203 GCA_964511215.1 uncultured bacterium
CCACGTGGATGTGTCCAGGTGTTAATCTCACTCATATCATTATTTATTAAGTATGAATAGAATGTCCCATCTGCACCCCCACCTGTTCCGCCAAAACTTTCCACAGGAGAGAATAGGGTAATTCCATTGAAAGATTGACTAAATAAAATCAGTGGAGATATAAATAATGATAAAAATAATTTATCCATTAACTATAAAACCAAACTATTTTTTATCCATACCACCAATCTTACAACATGCCGGTAAGGATTCATATGCTGTACCATCTGCCTTTATCTTATTTGCTTGATAACCTAATTCAGAAATAGTCTTTTCAATTTTGAGTAAATCTATTTGATCAGGATTATATGTAACTACTGTTGTCTTGCTATCAAGCTCGACTCTCGACTTAGATACTCCAGGAAGTTTTTTAAGCCCCATTTCAATAGTTTTCTGACACATACCACACTGTATAGTAGGTGTATCAACTGTAATATTTTCAACTTTCCCATTACATGAAATTGCAATGAAAAGTATAAGAATATTTGAAATTTGAAATAGTTTATTCATACCATATCCTTTTTTTCATTCATTAATTGATTATATTTATTTTATAAGTTTTACTAATTGTCTAAACCTATCTCCTTCAGCCTGTCCCTGCAGTTGAAATAATAACATCTCTGTAGTTGTCAGAAGACCATCATTAAGTTGAATTCGATCTAAGGCGACTCTATGATTATCCTCAGTACGTGCACCTGCGGCATCCGCTACTACTTCAACATGGTATCCTCTATCAATCAAGTCTCTTTCGGTTTGATAGACGCAGACATGGGTTTCAATACCAACCAATATAATTCCATCAATTTTTTTTAGTGTACTTACTTTTTGCATAAATCGCGAGTCTCTTGCACAAGAAAATGATGATTTATTGATCACAATCATTTCATCTAATAAAGATCTAATTGGACCAATGGTTGATCCTAATTTTTCAGGAACCTGTTCGGTTACTATTATTGGTAATTGGAATAATTGAAACCCTTTTATAAGTATAAGAATATTATTTAATAATCTTTTCTTCTCATAGATAACTGGGAATAATTTTTCCTGAACGTCTATTATAATTAGACAGGGATTTTTCATTAATTGATTCCATTTAATTTAAATTTCTTTATTATTCTCCAATCGTCTATTTGATTAGGAGTTGAAACCAAAGCTACATATGAAAAACATATAGTTTCATCTAAAGAAATTAATTCTAAATCTTCCTTTTTTACTTGAATATCTCCATATGCCAAACTTAAATGAGGATCAAAATAGTAATTTTTTACAGCTTGGAATTGTGAATGTATGTTTTTTTGAAAACCTTTAAGCATATCTTCACCTCGTAATTCGATAAATAAGGACTTCCATGGTGGTGAACCCGTTTTCAATTTAACTGGATTTAAATTAAAATATCCAAAATCTCTTACAAGTTTATCAAAAAAATCAAAATTACTTTTAGGATCTAAATTCAATCTTCCTAAGAGAGTAACATGTGGCTTAAAAATTGGAGAACCATATTTATTACAGAAAAATTTAATTAAGTCATTATATTGAGATTGCCTATCAGAGTGTGGCATTAACCAAACCGACCAACAGTGTCCCATCAATATAAAATCTTTTTTATATTTTCCAATTTTTGATTCAATTCATCAAGCTCTTTCTCAATTTCAGTTTTAGTAGACTTTTTTGGTTTGCGTATATTATTTTTTGCTAAGCGAACATCTCTTTCAATGATCGGATCTCTTTCAAGAACATCATCTAACATGCCTATATATTTTTTATTACCGTATCGACCCAGTGCCCTAACTGCATTTCTACGTACATTTCTGGATGGATCATCTAAAAATTCTGCAAATAGGTCAAGAGTCTCTGGTTTGTCTTTAGCATATTTACTGAGTTGGTTAATTGCTTCAGAACGCGCGTCCCATGTTGTACCACCATATTGTGCTAGCTCCTTTAGGCGATTATAATTTTTATTATTTTTCACACTACCAAAATAAGAGATCGCTGACTTACGAATAACATCTGTATGCGATTCAGTATTTAATAAATCTTCTACCGTTTCTCTCGCTGCAGCTGTATCAACAACTACAAGTGCTTTGAACGCATCACTAACACTATAATATTTTTTATCTGTATCAATAATATTTTTGAGGAATATGCTCACCTCTTCATCATCCTTATAGTTTTGGAGTGCTCTCCAGATAGACCTGCGGACTCTATTATCCTGATTATTAGATAAAGACATGAGGTCCTTTGAATATTTCTTTGACTTTAAGGCTGCAAATCCATTAACAGCTTCTTTGCGAACTCCCCAGAATGGATCAGACTTAGCAGCATCTAACAGCGCTAGCTCCACAACACGACGCCCTTTTTTCTTTTTCAATACCTGGATAGCCGCAACTCTGTCTAATATATGTGGCCCTTTCTCTAATTGTAAAATCCATTCTGATATAGGCTTGTTGAATGTCAAATCACATGGTATCAGCATTCCGGCATTAAAGATCACAAGCTCGGGTCTTTCTTTTACAGGAATCTCGTATATTAGCTCTTTATCTTCAACCCATACCGTGTGTACAATATCATCAATTCTTACTTTCACAGGCATTTTAAATAGGTTACCATCTTGTTCCTGTTTTACTCTTAATTGAACAGAGCGATTCCTCTGATTATAGTTCCACTTTACATCATATTTTGGATATCCTGGCTCATACACCCACTGCTTGAAAAACCAATCAAGATTTTGTCCGGTTGCTTCTTCTACTGCTTTTTTCAGGTCTGGAGTTTCAACGCACTTATATTGATTAAGTTTTGTATAATGCTGAATTGCCCTGTAAAATAATTCATCCCCAAGAACGTCCCGCATCATACAGAGAATTAGACTTCCTTTCGCATATACATGACCATCAAAAAGATCCATAGGTACATAATACTTATTATGTACAGTGGGACGTTGCCACCTCTTATTCGATCCAAAATAGCTACGAATCTCTCCTAAACGTATATATTCTCCTTCATCATATCCATATTTATGTTCACGATATTTTCTTGAAAAAAAAGTAGCGAAGCCCTCATTCAACCATATATTAGCCCAGTTACGTGTCGTGATCATATCTCCATACCATTGGTGGGCAAGCTCATGAGCAACCAAGCCGTCACTACTCACATCTGGTGCCGCAAACTGGTCATGCATAGTGCGATCTGTATTATGTGTAAGTGTAATATTCTCCATGCCACCAAACATGAAATCATCAAGAATAATCTGGTCATATTTTTCATATGGGTATTCTATTCCCGTCACTTCTCCAAAATATTTCATCATATCAGTTGTCAGTCCAAATGAGCGTTCTGTCTCGTTTTTATTTTCTTTATACACCCAATAATTAACAGGAATTCCATTATAAGAATCTTCAACCTTCTCATATTCGCCAATAACATATGATATTAAATACGCGACCATAGGATAATTTTCATACCAGTGCCAAGTATGAGTGCCATCATTATTATCTGTTACAGATAAAAGTTCACCATTTGACACGGCCTTAAATTTCTTATCTACTGTGAGTATTGTTTCAAATGTTGCTCTATCATTTGGATAATCATATAGTGGAACCCAATGATGATTATCTGTCTCTTCTCCCTGTGTCCAGGCCTGCCAAGGCTTATCAGGGTAAGTTTTATCAGGTTTAATAAAAAATGTACCTAGCAAAGGTTGTGCAGAATAATCTATTCTGACATTCACTGTATCTTTCCATCCAATAGTTTCTTTTAAGTTAATAAAAACCTTTCCACCAGTGTGGTTAAACTTTACATCTTTATTCTCTATCCTAACCCTTCGGATAATCATATCATCTGCATCCATGGTAAAGGAATCCAGTGATGCCTTTAATGGTGTTAAAGTATGGACAACATGTCCATATACTGATTCATTTTTAATATCAACTGATACATTTATCTTGATGTGTCTTATATCTATTTCTCTGTCTCTTGTCCTATGCGGAGGTGCATTATTATCAGTTGCAAATAACAAGGATAACAAGCCTAATGTTAAATATCTCATAATCACCTTTAAATTATTTAAATAGTACTAAAAGTAATTTAAATCATTGGCAAACAATATTAATTATAAAAAAAGGGCCTGGATAACCAGGCCCTTTTTACATAATAGTGTGTGGTTAGAAA
>CAZEER010000115.1:0-4190 GCA_964511215.1 uncultured bacterium
TCTCTATCCACATCTTTTTTAGATTCTTCTTTATTTTTTTTATCTAATTTTTTTAACCGAGCTTTAAGTACCTCATCTCGATTCAATTCCCATTTTTTCATCTCTTTTTTAATTTCTTCTTCATCTAATCCTTGTTTTATTAAATGAAAATGGTGAGCTATTCCAGATCGACGCAATAATTTACTTGTACCTTTAGTGGGTTGAGCACCTTCCTTAAGCCAATATAGAATTCTTTCAACATTCAAATCAAATGAATGATTGAGATCAATTGGATTGTACCATCCTAATTCTTCTATTGCAGCTCCATCACGTTTTTTTCTTGAATCCATGGTAACCATACGATAAAATGGTCGATTTCTTCGCCCAATACGCTTCAATCTTATTTTTGTAGCCAATTTTAATCTCCTTATTGAAAATTTGTTAAAATTTACTGAAACCTGACAATTTATTTTGTCTATAATTTTTTACTTTTTTTATCATTTTTTTCATCAGCTGGAATTGGTTCAATAAAGAATTGACTTCTTGTACTGTCCGACCACTCCCTTTTGCAATTCTTAATCTACGACTTCCATCAATAATATTAGGCTTTTTTCTTTCATCTAAAGTCATTGAGTTAATTATTGCTTCTGTCCAATTTATTTGTCTTTCATCACCTTTCATCATTCCAAGAACTTTTTGATTATTCGTAGGTAACATTGTCAATAGATCTCCAATAGGGCCAATATTCTTTATTTGCTTCAATTGATTTTTAAAATCAACTAGATTAAAATCATTAGATCTAATTTTTGCATGAATAATATTTGCATTTTCTACATCAAATACCTTTTCAGCCTTTTCAACCAAAGAAATAACATCGCCAAAGCCCAGAATGCGATCAGCAATTCTTTGAGGGTCAAAGACTTCAAATGCATCTATTGATTCTCCAGTGCCCATAAATTTGATTGGAACTCCAGTAACATGACTGATGGAAACTGCAGCACCTCCTCTAGCGTCACCATCCATTTTTGTCAGTATTACACCAGTCAGAGAAAGCAAATTATGAAAAGCTTTAGCAGATTTCACAGCATCCTGACCAGTCATACCATCTACAACAAAAAGAATCTCATCTGGCACGATAACATTTGCAATATCCTTTACTTCCCGCATCATTTTCTCATCACTCTGTATTCGGCCAGCAGTATCAAGGATTACGATATCATTATTCAACAAATTTGCTTTATTTATTGATTCTTGGCAGATATCTAAAGGTGTTTTTGCTTTTGTTTGAAAAACATCAATCCCTATTTGTTTCCCAATAATTTGTAATTGTTTTATTGCAGCAGGCCTATAAACATCGGCAGCTGTTAATAAGACCGATCGGCCTGATTCCTTTAAATTATTCGCAAGCTTACCTGCTGTGGTTGTTTTACCTGCACCTTGGAGTCCTACAAGCATTACTACAGAGGGGTTTCTATTTATATTTAAATATTTTTTTTCTGATCCAAGAAGACCAACTAATTCATCTCTGATGATTTTTACAAATTGTTCACCTGGCTTAATTGATTTTAAAACTTTTGTTCCTTGTGCTTTTTTTTCTACATCTGAAACAAAAGATTTTACAACACCAAAGTTTACATCCGCATCAAGAAGAGCTTTACGTACTTCACGAGCTGTTTCATGTATATTCGTATCCGTAATTTTTCCTAAACCACGCACATTTCTAAAAATCGCCTGAAACTTTTCTGTTATTTGCCCAAACATCTCATATCCATATAAGAAAAAGTTCTGAAATTTAGTCAATCTACTGCAACAAAGTAACTTTGAATACTATAATTCTTAAATGATAGAATAGTTATAAGTTACAATTTATAGTTACACCAAAATGTCTTGGGTCGCCATAGCTTTTATATAATTGATTAGGATAGTCTGGAGGTATCAACCCAAAGTAAAAACCACGAACTGCATACCTTTTATCGAAAATATTTCTGATCCAAAATTTAACCTCAAAATTTGTTATTGATTTACCAATCACAATATTAGTTAAAAAATATGGTTCAGATTTTTGATCATGACTATCTGAATAATAATATTCATTTTTGTAGGAAGTATTAATGGAACAATAAAAATTTGATTTAATGTATCCAATCCCAATTGACCCCATTGTTTTTGGTGCCATCGATGCCTCTCTACCACCACCATACTCTTCAATTAAATTTCCATTTGAAGAATATGCTGGATAATAGAACTTATCTAGATAAGTATTTAGTAAAGAAAAACTTGATTGTAATAATAATGATTCATGTATCTTATGAGAACAATCAATCTCCATTCCATTTACTTTTCCATTACCAGCATTGCCTGTATAAAAAAGGAAACTATTTGGATCTCGTTTATCTACTTGATTAGATATCGAGACTTGCTGATTTTTTCTTATACTCCAGAAAATTGCAAAATTTATTTTATTATTATCACTTTTTCGCTTTAATCCAAATTCTAGATTTTGAATAAATTCTGGACTATACAAACGATTTACATCAATCAAATGGGGTTGTTGATTTATTCCACCAGATTTATATCCCTGTGATAAAGAACCATAATATCGCGATGTTTTATTTTTAAAAAAGGTTAATGACGTAAGATAACCAAATACATTATCTTTATCATTTATATGAACAGGTTCCAATTCATAAGATTGCGAATTATAGTAATCATAATTCTGAAAAGTACCATTATAATTATGTTTATTTTGTTCAATTCTAAAATTGGCCTTAAACCGTAAATGAGATGTGATATCAATACTATATTGAGTATATCCGGCTAAAGCTCTAAAATTATATGCACCGCTGGCATGCGTTGCATCTCCGCCAAAAATATAACCATCTGCTTCATCCATCTCATTCAATTTTTTAAAATATAACCCAACAATAAATTTCCCTAAATAGCCCCGTAATTCTTGGGTAAAGTTTGATCGCGTTTTATCAAATCTATCATTAAATTTATTATTAAAGAAAAATACTGTATCAGGAATTGAATCTGGTGTCCAACCATGCTTGAAAGCCCAATAAAGACTGTCTGCCCAGTCACTATCAAATGAATGTATTAAATCTGTTTCAGTATAAGATGTTATACTTTTAAATCGAAAATTATTATTGACTTTTAAATTTGTATTAAATGAATATCCAAATGTTTTCTGGCTGTCCTTCCCTTTATCATCACTGTACGTTTTTAATTCTAGATTATTATCTGGTGCCCAAGCATCATAACCGTTATCTAAGTTTGAATGGATAAACGTTGCTAGAACATTTAATCTATCACTTAGATTAAAATAAAGCTTCATCCTAGCTAATTTTTCTTTCTTTTTATTCGTATCTGTTAATCCTAGTGTCAGATTATCTCTAAAACCATCTGTATAATTATAATTCACCATAAACCTTAAAGAGAGTTTTTCAATTATCTTTAAATTGAAATATGTTTTAATACTGTGATGATTATCAGATCCATAACTAATGGATGATCCAAATTCATTTTTATTAGTTGGGTCCTTGGATTGTATTGATATCAGACCCGCCAGAGCATTCGCTCCATAGAGGAATGACTGCGGTCCCTTATAAATTTCGATTTGGTCTATATCATACAAATGACCTATCATACCTAATCCACTTAAATCCATATCATCTAACACAAATCCAACTGAAAAATTAGGTTGACCTTCACCAAAATAATGGCTCCGTTCTCCAATACCTCTAATCTGGAAGTAACGAGGTCTGCTTGTTCCTCCAGACCAATTTAGATTTGGAATCTGTTCAGTTAAATTTTGGAAATGATCTGCAGCTGATAGTTTTATATCTTGACTTGTAACAACAGATATACTTGAAGCAACTGTCTGAAGTGATTCTTCAGTTAACCCTGCATGAACAATAATTTCATCTGATTTAATTACTGAAGGGATCATGACTATTGACATATGGTTGTATACAGGCAAAGTTATTGACTGATATCCAATATGGGAAAACTTCAATTCTGTTCCATCAATAACATTAATATAAAATTCTCCTTCAGCATTAGTGGTAGTCCCTTCTTCACCTGATATGATGTTAACATTTTGAACCGGTTTACTACTTAATTGATCTAGTACAATACCCGAAACCTGTGCGTAAAGCCTACTTGAAAAATAAAATATTATAATGATTGTTTGCTTAAAATTCACATTG
>CAZEER010000116.1:0-1372 GCA_964511215.1 uncultured bacterium
TTAGTTTTTTGTGGGGTGCTGGGTAAAAGTTTTTGTTGCGCAATTGTTAAAACATTAAAGAGAGTGTAATACAAGTTTAGACCGGATGGGAAGTTGTTAAATATCAGAAAAAAGAACCCCGTCATAAAATATTGCATCATTTTTTGTTGTGGCTGTTGTGCGCCCCCCGTCATCATTTTTTGCTGGATAAAAGTTGAGATTACCATTAAAATTGGTAAAAACGCAACGTGAGAACCATAAAGTGGAATCGTAAAAGGTAAGTCGAAAATTTTATCAGGAGAAGACAGGTCAGAAATCCAAAACAAAAAAGGCTCGTTTCTTAGTTCAATCGTTGTTCTAAAAACAATAAAAAGCGCAAACAAAAGAGGCATTTGTAACAACATCGGGAAACAGCCACCGAGTGGGTTTACACCTTTTTCTTTATATAGTTGCATTGTAGCCTGGTTTAGCTTTTGTGGATTGTTTTTGTACTTATCTCTTAAGGCGTTTATTTCTGGTTGAACTTTTTGCATTGCTGAAGTGGATTGATAGCTTTTTTTAGTTAAAGGAAAAACTAAAATTTTCACTAAAAATGAAAAAACAATTAAAACAACCCCGTAATTTGGTATATACAGATTCATTCTTTTTAGTGTATATAAAACCCCCTTTGAAATTGGGCGTATAAAAGCCCAACCAAAATCCATAACCTCATCGAGGTTTATGTTGAGATTTCGAACTCGTTCATATTCAAGTGGCCCCAAAAATAAAAGAAAGGAGGTTGTATCTTGATAGCCGTCAAACACAAAAGACATTCCATATGTTTCTGTGGGATTGTTTGTACCAGATATATGAGCAGATCGCACGTCTTTTGGGGTGTTTGGAATTAAAGCACAAATAAAGTACTTAGACCTAATAGCGCACCAATCTGTAGCCCCGTTGTAGTTTTGTGTTTCAGTTTCACCAGGCTTTACTTTGAGCTCTTCTAGCTCTCCGCCCTGATAAACATATGACTTAAAATATGTAAGGTCGTCAGCCGTGTCCTTTTCGGTGGTGGCTAAGCTTCCATCCCAATATAATGAGACATCTCTGTAAATTCTATCTTTTACTTCGTTCAGGTTTAAAAACACCTTAACAGAATATTCACCCGGATAAAAAACAAAGGTTTTTATAATATAGGATTCAGGGAACAGTTCGAGAGAATACTCTAGTACCATTTCTTTTTTAAATACTGGGCCAGAAATATCGGTACTAATATCCCAAGACCCCGAAAGGTCTATGTTGTTTCCATCAATATCTTTTAATAATAATGAAGGGCCAAGAGCGTGTGCGTTGTTTGCTAGGTTAACCCTTTGACTGTCTTTTGTAAAATGGTTTTTAAGGTGAAACTCTTTAA
>CAZEER010000116.1:1472-4180 GCA_964511215.1 uncultured bacterium
TTTGATTAATTAACCGCAGTAAAACCACGTAAACACTAAAGCGCCAAACGCTTCCGCCCTTTTTTACGGCGTCTTCTTAGAATGTTTTTTCCACCTACAGATGACATCCTAGAGCGAAACCCGTGTTTGTTTCGTCTTTTTCTATTACTTGGTTGATATGTTCTTTTCATTATATTGTTTCTAGATTAGCCCGGAAAACTACAAAAGAGAATTTAACAACACAAAAAATATAATTAGACAATCACAAAAGAATAAATCTGTAAAAACATAAAAGAAAATAAAAATAATTTGTTAATTTAAACCACAAACAACCATGTGGATAACTTGTGGATAAAAACAATTTAAACTATCAAGAATTTTGGAGCGAAGTCTTTGGCCGGTTAGAAAAACGCCTTCCGGCACACGCGATTCAAGCTTGGTTTAATCCAATTAAACCGATTGGTTTAAAAAACAATATTCTAACCTTGGTTGTCCCCAGTCGATTCTTTTTTGAATGGATAGACTCCCATTACAAAAACGAATTAAATACAGCTATGAGTTCCGTGGGTAATAATAAGATAGAATACCAAATTTTAATTCAAAAAGAAAAAATAAACACAGAAACAACAAATAATAAGATAAATAATAAACTCCACCGGCCAAAAGAGAACTCTATAAACAGATTAAATAATCAGTATACATTCGAAAACTTTATTGTTGGAAGCAATAACGAATTCGCAAAAACTGCCTCTGAATCGGTTGCAAATAAACCAGGAGATACAAAATTTAATCCCTTAATTATATATGGAGGAGTTGGTTTGGGTAAAACCCACCTTATGCATGCAATCGGGAATAGAGCCGTAAATAACTTTCCAAGTTTTAAAATAGCCAACATAACAAGCGAACAGTTCACCTTAGACTTTGTCAATAGTTTGCGAAAAAACAAAACAATAGAATTTGCAAAAAACTACCGAACATGCGATGTGTTGCTTATAGATGATATTCAATTTTTTAGAGGTAAAGAGCAGACCCAAGAACAGTTTTTTCATACATTCAATGTATTATATCAAAGTGGTAAGCAAATAGTTTTAACTACTGATAAATATCCAGCTGAAATGAGAGGGCTGCAAACTAGACTTTTATCTCGATTTGAATCAGGGCTATCTGTTGATGTGCAACCCCCTGACTTTGAAATGAGAGTTGCAATTTTATTAGAAAAAGCCGAACAAAACGGACTGGTTATTGATTATGAAATAATTGAGTTTATAGCAACACATATAAAAAACAATATTAGAGACTTGGAGGGAACAATAATTAGAATTTTAGCAAAATCGTCTTTAATGAAAAGAGAAATTGATAAAAACCTTGTATTTGAAGTGATCAAAGAAAGAACAGGAAACAAAAACTTTAACGAAACTTCAATTGAAGAGATTGTAAAGATGGTATCTAATGTTTCTAATATTTCAGAAAAACAAATTGTAGGTAAAAGCAGAAAAATGGAAATAGCAGAAGCAAGGCAACTTTCAATGTATTTATGTAGAAACATCATAGGGGTATCCCTAAATAACATTGGTGTATATTTTGGCGGTAGAGACCACACAACAGTAATGCATGCTGTAAAAACAATAAATAATAGAAAACAAAAAGATACTAGAATAGAAAAAATTATCACCACAGTTAGGCAGGAACTAGGAGTCTTTGTATAATAAACAAAAAATTCTTATTTTAAATAACGTGCTCCATTTTTAAACTTGCA
Organism: uncultured bacterium; assembly: GCA_964511215.1. Taxonomy (GTDB): domain Bacteria; phylum Fidelibacterota; class Marinisomatia; order Marinisomatales; family UBA1611; genus CAZEER01. The sequence continues at coordinate 3,208 of CAZEER010000116.1, forward strand.
GGTCAATACACAAACCTATGGAGATCAATTTATTTTCAGTTTTTAGAAGGATCATTTTGGAGATTAAGCATGCAAAAAAACAGTGTTAATAAAGTAATTATTGTTGGAAACCTGGGGCAAGAACCAGAAGCTCGTTTTACACCTAGTGGAACAGCGGTTACAAACCTTAGTATTGCAACAAACGAATCATGGAAAAATCAAAATGGTGAGTTTGTAGATAAAACAGAATGGCACCGAGTGGTTATATATGGTAAAATGGCGGAAACAGCAAGTGAGTTTATGCACAAAGGAACTATGGTTTATGTTGAAGGTCGCTTGCAAACAAGAGAGTGGGAAGATCAAAATCAAAATAAAAGAAAAACAACAGAAATTATTTGTGATAACTTTACAATGCTTGGTAAAAGGTCAGAAAGCCCAGCGAAACCTGAAACAAGTGACGGTGAAAAAGAACAAGAGCAAGACGACGATTTACCGTTTTAATTAAAAAAGTTTCTTTAATAGTTTCCTTGTTCTTCGGTGGCAAAAAGTTTGGATCAGATTATCTATCAAAGCTTACACCTCAGCCCAAATGGTGGAGGCAGGTTCTTAACTATGCATCTCTTTTATTGGGGTCAACCTTAGCTAAAACAAAAGTTTGGGGAAAATGGAACCTGCCTCAAAAAGGACCATATGTTATAGCAAGCAACCACTTTAGTTATTATGATCCACCGTTTTTTACGTATGCCATTCAAAAACCAATAAATTTTATAGCCGCTAGTGACCAAGAGGTAGATTGGTGGTTTGTGTGGGCTCCTATTATTTACGGGTGGATACCGGTTGACCGAGAAAAACTAGCACCATCCACCATAAAACGAGCACTAACAGTTTTAAAAAACAAAGAAATATTAGGAATATTTCCAGGTGGTGCACAAACTACATTTCTAGGTGAGCCTAAAAATGGCGCGGTTTATTTATCAACACTTGGAAATGCCCC
>CAZEER010000117.1:0-4169 GCA_964511215.1 uncultured bacterium
GGGTCAGAGGCAGCTAATGAATACGAAAAGGCTGCTTCTTATTTCGATCGCATTTATCAAAGCCACCCAAAAAATAAAAAGGCACTGCTTGGTTATGCACGGAACCTTCGTTATCTAGGGCTTCCAAAAGAGAGTATCAAAGCAATTCAGAGTGCTTTAAAAAATATAGATATTGATACCGATTTAAAGATAGAGCTGGCAAAATCTCAGCTAGCGGCCTCGTTAATTCATGATGCAAAAACAACTCTAAATGAGGCTGCCCAAGCAGAGCCTGAGCGATGGGAAATTTACTCCGCATTAGGTATTATAAATGATAGATTTGAGAACTATAGGGAAGCACAGAATGCTTATAAACGGGCGTTAGAGCTTTCGCCTAATAATGTTGATGTGACAAATAATCTTGCTCTATCGCTAGCCCAAAGTGGAGAACTCTCCAAAGCAATTAATATTCTCCAAGAGATTGTTAGAAGTGAAAAATCGTCTATGCAATCTCGCCAAAACTTAGCTCTGCTGTATGGGCTGAGCGGCCAGTTAAATAAGGCAAAAGATCTCGGCAAAGCTGATCTAACAGATCTCATCGTTGATCAAAATATTTCGGTCTTGAAGGAGTTGCACGCGTCCAATGATCCTATTGTTTCAAAGTTTGCATTATCAAAGTCTAAAAAATTGTTGGCAGCCAATGTAAGACAAGCTGATGCACGACAGCATCGGACTCAACAAAATACGCCAATGTTGGATGGTGTATACTTTACATTAGGGGAAACCAATGTTCATCCGGGCCCAGCCGTCAGTCATAAGTCTGTCGGACTGTTAAAAAAGGGTGACGAAGTTCGACTACTCGGTTATTCCCTGGATAAGAAGTGGGTCTTCGTTGAACTCCCTAATGGAAGCCGAGGTTATATAGATCACAAACTATTACAAAAAACTGATTCGCCTAAGAAACTAGGAATTGTAGGACAGCAGGACCAATGATCACTATGAAAAGAACTGGCAGAAAAAATAAAATCATTGGAACAGTAAGCTGAGCTGGTAAACCTGCTGCTTTTGTTTCAGCCCTCGACATCCGCTCATTTCGGCTTTCTTCGGAAAGTACTTTGAGCGCAGTGCCCACAGGTGTCCCATATTTATCCGCTTGTGAAAGCGCCGTACCCAAGGATTTTGCACCTTCCAACCCAGTGCGTTCGGCGAAGTTTGCGTAGGCCTTGTGCCTATCTCCTAGGAAAGCCAATTCTGCCGCCGTCAAACTAATTTCCTGTGAAAGTGCTTCGCTTGTACTTGAGATTTCCTCCGTTACTCGAGCAAAGGCTGCCTCGATAGAGAGGCCTGCTTGAACACAAATTACCAGAAGGTCAACCGCATCAGGGAATGCCAGTCGCATTTCATCCTGTCGTTTCTGTGTTATACTTTTGACCAAGAGAGCGGGTAGATAGAAACCGACTAATCCTGCAAAAAATACAATACCGGATCGAACAGTACCGGTTAGTTCGGAATCTTTATCCAACAAAAAAAATAGAATCGCCAAAACCAGGAAACCAAGTGCTAGCCCGAAACGCAGGAATATGAAGGTTAAAACAGCGGACTGCTGTCTATAGCCGGCTATCATTAACTTACGGCGTAACTCTGGCGAGGCTGCGAGCCTGGATAGGTTAAACCGTTCCAGCAACTGCTTCATCATATTTACGCGCGCTAGCGGACGTTCACGGGAGCGCTTGCGCACCAGTTCTTCGCGTTGTTCACGACTGAGTTCATTTCGCCGTTCGGCAATTTCTCGCCGGCGGGCGTCACCTTTGTTTCGTTTTATAAACGGTAATACAAATGCCATGACTGACGCGAAGGCAACTATAGCGCTAAGTAAGAGGATGATAGTTTCGGATTCCAAAAGGGTAGACATAGTTTAGATATCAAAATTGATCATTTTTGACATAACTAGGACACCTATTCCCATCCAGCATAGGCCTCCAATTAACGCGATATTGCCGGCCTGTTCGGTGAATAGTAAACCGATGTAGTCGGGGTTAAGAAGCCAGACTAAGCCCCCGACTAGAAATGGAAGAGAACCAATAATTCCAGCTGATGATTTTGCTTCGCTGGAAAGTGCTTTTGCCTTGTCTTTGAGTTTTTTTCGTTCACGAAGAACGGTAGAGAGACCTTCCAGTGTTTCTGCTAGGTTCCCACCAGTTTGCTGTTGAATCAGCAATACGATGGTAAAAAATTTGAATTCGGAGGTAGGCATTCTTTCCAGACCTCTCGCCAACAGATCCTCCATGCCAATTCCAATTTTCTGGCCTTCAACTAAGATACGAATAATTTCACCAACTGGCTCCGGAGATTCACGGCCTATAATTGTTAAACACTCGCTTACCGGCAGTCCCGATTTAACACCACGAACCATAATATCGACTGCGTTCGCGAAATTTTGGGTGAACTTTTTTCTACGAGATTTAGCCATTAAGCGAATGAAAAGTTTTGGTAAGCCAAAAGTCCCTATAAGCCCCAATGGGATGGCTATAACTATGCTAAAATTGAATAGCATCGCTATTACGCCCACTCCGACACCAGCAATACCTGTTAGTATAAAATATTGTCGAACACTAATACTAAGACCTGCCTGGAGTAACTCTGTTCGAATCTCGTTCCTTTGCTTTTTCTTATTAGCTTTATCTTCAAGTTCCTTTAGTTTTTGTTGTATTTGACTCTGGCGTGGGTTGGCAGCGGCTTTGTTTTTTTTAGCTGCACCGCTCGCAACTAAATTAAATTCGGTCATTCGACGCCGTAAACGCAATCTTGGGCGCAATATGATCACGTAACCGAGGCCGCCGATGAACGTAAACATGATAATAATCATTAGCACCGTAACGGCGATTAGTGTTCCGGCTTCTGTCATTGCTGACGAGTCAAACATTAGAAGCTTCTAATGCGTTGGCTAATTTTTCTTCGAGACCAAAATATCGAGCCTTATCCCAAAATGTGGGACGAAGGCCTGTTGCCTTATGTTGGCCGATAATGTTTCCATCCGCGTCCTCGCCTTCTATCTCGAAGACAAAGAGGTCTTGCATGGTTACTACATCACCTTCCATGCCAATTACCTCGGTCACATGAGTAATTTTTCGTGAGCCGTCACGTAAACGCGCGGCTTGTACAACGACGTTGATAGCTGAAGCAATTTGTTCCCTCATTGCCTTTGCGGGAAGGTTGAAGCCACCCATGGCGATCATGTTTTCGATACGAGAGATTCCTTCCCGTGGGTTGTTAGCATGCACGGTACCCATCGAGCCGTCGTGACCAGTGTTCATCGCTTGTAAAAGGTCAAATGCTTCGGAGCCGCGGACCTCTCCAACGATAATGCGTTCCGGGCGCATTCGAAGGCAATTCCGTACGAGATCGCGCATTGTTACCTCGCCTGCGCCTTCGAGGTTTGCCGGACGAGTTTCTAAACGCACGACGTGTGGGTTTTTCAGTTGTAGTTCTGCGGCATCCTCACAAGTGACAACACGCTCGCCGTCCTCGATAAAGTTTGTGAGACAATTAAGTAACGTGGTCTTACCCGACCCCGTTCCACCCGAAACTAAGATGTTTAGCCGGCAACCCCCGATGACCTCTAAGACCTGTGCGCATTCTGGCGATACGCTTTTGAAGTCTATTAGGTTATCGAGTGTTAATTTTTCCTTCTGGAATTTTCGAATTGTGAGTGTCGCCCCATCAACTGACAACGGGTTTGCTATGACATTCACTCGTGATCCATCAAGCAAGCGCGCATCACAGATTGGGCTAGCTTCATCAACGCGGCGCCCAACAGCTGTAACAATACGCTGACATACGTTCATGAGTTGTGCAGCATCGCGGAACTTAATGTCGGTAAGCTCTAGTTTTCCCTTGGTTTCGATATAGACTTTATCCGGACCATTCACCATGATATCAGTGATATCATCACGGGCCAGAAGTGGTTCCAAAGGTCCGAGACCCAGTACATCGTTGCAAATATCTTCTATTACGTGTTGCTGCTCTTGTGCACTAAGTACAAAGCCTCGCATGCCAATTATTTCACTAGCAATGTCACTAATTTCTTCGCGCACCTCTGAATGTTCGAGAGACGCGAGTTGCGAAAGGTCTACCGCTTCAATTAGGTAATTAAAAACACTAACTTTTATTTCTTGTAACTTTTCATCAAG
>CAZEER010000118.1:0-4052 GCA_964511215.1 uncultured bacterium
TGGAACTACCTATTTTATATTCTTTTCGACGATGTCCGTATGCTATGCGTGCAAGAATGGCACTTTATTATTCAAAAATATCATATGAACACAGAGAAATTTTATTAAGTAAAAGACCACAAGCCCTTTATGATATTTCTCCCAAAGGTACAGTACCTGTATTACAATTACCAAGTGGTCCAGTAATTGATGAGAGTATTGATATAATGAAATGGGCATTGCAACAAAGTGATCCAGATTTATGGTACAAAGATCAACTCTCTGAGCAGAACGATATGATTGAAAGAAATGATACTGAATTTAAATATTGGCTTGACCGTTATAAATACCATGTTAGATATCCGGAGAATTCTTTTGAAGAATACCAAAGTCAATTAGCAAAATTCCTTGGAGATTATAATTTAAGATTAGAAACAGCAAATTATTTTTTAGGAAATAAAATTAGTTTGGTAGATGTGGCATTAATGCCATTTATAAGGCAGGCAGCACATGTAAACCTTAGTTGGTTTACTGATGAATTTTCAGCACTTTCTGTATGGCTTGAAAAACAAAAAACATCTCAATTATTTACATCTATCATGACAAAATATGACCTATGGATTGAAGGGAAAAGAGGATTAATTTTTGAAAAGTAATAATGATAGAAAGATTTTATTTAATTATAAAAATCATCTGGTTAGAAAACGTGTTTTTCTTTACCTATTCAGATTAGAATTTTTTATGTATTAATTCAGGAATAGTGATAAAAATGATGTATATGTATTTAATCAAATCTGTTTTAGGTATCTTTATTTTTTATAATATTATTTTTGGACAACAGAATCTGATAAGCGATTCCAATTTTTCTGCAAAGATAGATAGAGATGAATGGGGTGTCCCACATATATACGGAAAGCGTGATGCAGACGCATCTTTTGGCTTGGCTTATGCCCATTCACAAGATGATTTTGAGACAATTCAAGATATTATCTTTGCTCTAAGAGGTCAACTTGCTTCTGTTTATGGTAGAGAAGCTGCAGTAAATGATTATTATGTACACGCAATGAATTTTTGGGGTATGGTGAATGATCGTTATGAAGATGAGATACCATTAGATGTTAAAATGGTTTGTGAAGGATATGCTGCTGGAATAAATAAGTTTCTATTTGATTTCCCTGAGCGAAAGAAAAAAGCATTTAAAGAAGTTACAGCTAAGGATATTATTGTCGGATTCTCACATCGAATGCCTATGATGTTTGGTATAGATGGAGTTTTAAAGAAACTTGCGAAGGATAAACCTCCAGAATTTATAGGAATGGGTGATGACCAACAGTATGGACCTTTTGATATGCTTGGGAGTAATGTTATGGCAGTTGGGCCTCAGCGTTCCAGCGATGGTTATACTCGCCTTTGGATTAATACTCACCAGCCTTGGGACGGACCTGTCGCATGGTATGAAGCATACCTTAAGAGTGATGAGGGATGGGATTTCTACGGTGCACTATTTCCAGGTTCACCAGTCCCTTTAATCGGGCATAATAAGCACTTAGGCTGGAGCCATACAGTCAATTCTCCGGATCTTGTTGATATTTATAAACTGACTATAAATAAACAAAATGAAAATCAATATTGGTTTGAAGGATATTGGAAAGATATGGACGTAAGGTCTGTAAAGATTAAGGTGAGGTTTATAGGCCCATTCTCCTGGACTTTTACACGATTGGTTAAATCTACTATTCATGGACCAGTACTTGAATTCGATCATGGAACCTATGCACTTAGAATTTCTTCGCTTAAAGACTTAAGGTTTGTAGAACAATGGTACAGAATGGGAAAGGCAAGAAATCTCACTGAGTTTAAGGAAGCTATGAAAATTCATGCCATTCCTATGTTTAACACAGGATATGCGGATAGTGATGGGAAAATATATTATGTCTATAATGCAAAAATACCTAAAAGAAACCCAAAGTATAACTGGAACAAAATTCTTGCAGGTGAGAGTAAGCTTAATCTATGGCATGAATATATCCCATTTGAAAGTTTACCGCAGGTATATGATCCGCTAGAAGGATTTTTCCAAAATTGCAATAGTAGTCCCTATTTAGCAACTGGGAGCAGGGTAGATACTTCAAAACCTTTACCAGATTGGACAGGTATTGAAAGTCACCAAACTAATCGTGCATTAAGAGCACTAGAGACTTTTGGTTCTGATCCTTCAATTACTAGAGAAGAATTTTTTACTTACAAATACGATGTTGAATATTCAAGAGAATCGATATTGGCAGATGTCAGGAGTCGTTATATTAATGAAACTCTAGAAAGAGGAACTCCAGACGATCTAAAACCAGCAATTAAATTGATTAAAAATTGGAATTTGAGTGCTGATTCGAATAATACATCTGCTGCACTAGCTATACTCGCTCTTCCAAATGCTTTTAGAATAGATGAGCTTAAATACAATTATGATTCAGTGACAGTAAAACTGCGAGAGAGTATTTCTTATCTTGAGAAAAATTTTGGAGTGATCGATGTTCCACTAGGTCGAGTTTTTAGGCTTATTCGTGGAGAAACTAACCTTCCTCTATCTGGAGGTCCAGGTACTCTACGAGCGATTTATAGTAAAAAATTTGGTAATACTTATCAGGCTGTTGCCGGAGACTGTTATATTCAGGCGGTTGAATGGGGTCCTGAAAAACAATTAAATGCATGGAGTATACACCAGTATGGGAGTTCTACTAAAAATAAAAAATCTGTCCATTATAATGATCAGGCAAAGTTATTTTCAAAACAGGAAATGAAACAGATCAGGCCATGATAAAGCAATTCTGTTTATTATTAATAACTATAATACTTGTTTTATTTTCATGCACAAAGGTACAACTAATTCCTTCGACATCAGCTAGTATCATAGAAGAAATAAAAAAATATAGAGGGAAAAAAGTAGTACTCTTGAATGTTTGGGCTCTTTGGTGTGTTCCATGCGTAGAAGAATTCCCAATGATTGTTGATTTGGATAAAGAAATCAAGGATTTAGAAGTGATATTTATTAGTGCTGATTTTGAAGATCAAATAAAAGAAGTAGAATCTTTTTTAAATGATAAAGGTGTCGGGGGAAAATCATTTCTTAAACAAGAGAAAGATGAGCCATTTATTCAAAGGATTCATCACAGTTGGACAGGTAGCTTACCATTTACAATTGTGTATGCTAAGGACTCCGGATCCATTGTAGATTTTTGGGAAGGTAAAGAACCTGAATCAAGGTTTAGAACAGCAATTAATATCGCAATTAACTCATAGAGGTTATTATGAAGAGGATGATAGGTTTATTCTTTTTTAGTTTAACAATCGCAGCCGAACTTAAAATTGGTTCTCCAATGCCAAAAACGGATCATATATTAAATGATATTAGTGGTAAAAATATGACCCTAAATGATGCAAAAGGTGAGTTAGGTACACTTGTGATTTTTTCTTGCAATACATGTCCATGGGTGATTCGCTGGGAAGATCGATATGTATCCATCGCGGATAGGTATATACCTAAAGGTATAGGAATGATAGCCGTTAATTCTAATGCAAGCCGTTTTCAAGGTGGCGATAGCATAGAAGAGATGATAAAACATGCAAATGAAAATAATTATAATTTTCCCTATGCCCAAGATCCTGGATCTAAGTTGGCATACGCATTTGGAGCTACAAAAACTCCACATATTTATCTTTTTGATAAAAGTGATCTCTTAGTTTACAGAGGAGCTATAGATGATAATGCTCGAGATGCGAGTTCTGTGGATGAGGCATTTCTTGCAAATGCTATAGATCAGCTTTTAGCAAGTAAGCCAATAAAAAAAGTAACTAGTAAGGCCATTGGCTGTTCCATAAAGTTTCCATAAGCCAATGCATATCTATTACTATATAATAATTGGTGCAATTCTATTTGAATTTGCGCTATCTGCTATTAGTTCAATTTTAAATATGAATAGTATTTCTGAAGATGTTCCAGATGGATTTCAAGATTACTATGATAAAGAAAAATATTCAAAATCTCAGGCATACCTTAGAGATAAGACACGGTTGGG
>CAZEER010000119.1:0-3834 GCA_964511215.1 uncultured bacterium
TCTGAGGTTTTGGTTTTTGTATGATTCATATTATAGATTATTGTTAATTATTATATGTTATTAGAGGCGGAGTACAAGATAATTAATTCAGATTAATATTGAGATAAACCCAATATCATCCTGAATACGAATCTCAAAGTTTTACCCTACCTTTTTTGTAAGGATTGTTCTATTTTGTCTCCTGAGAATACCTGCTATCCTCTTTTCTCGATCTGCAACAATATCTTCCAAATCTTTAGAGTGAACAAAATAGGATTTAACTGCATTAAGATAACTTTCTATTCCTATAACGTCATCTTCATTTATAAAAAAAACAGTATCTCCTAGTTTGATTTTACTTTTCCCCACCATCTTTAAATCAATTTTATCTATACGCCAAATATTTAAAAAAGTTATTTTTGTAATATCTTAAACATGGCATAGTTGCCATGCTATTTTTTTTCTAAAAGAAACGTTCTATTTACTCCTAACATAGATAAGATAAACGATTTTGATTAAATCAATACTTATCAGTATATATAAATAAAACTCAGATTAGTTAAAAAATTATCACATTAATACATAAATCAGTTACAGACTGTGAACACAATCGTCTTTTTAGCCAGTTACAATTAACACGCTGAGATCAATATTATCATATATTAATTTATCACCTAAGTTTTCGAAAAATTTTCCAGAACCAAATCGTACATCATATTTAGATCGATCAAATGTAAGAGTTGTTTTAGCTTTAATATTCTCACTGGCTTCAAGAATATCTACTTTAAAAGAAATTGGGTGGGTAATGTTTTTTATAGTTAATTGGCCATCACAACTTATTCCTGTATTTGATAGTTTATTATTCTCTTGAAACTTTATACTTGCAGCAGGAAATTCTTTGACATTGAAAAAATCGGAGCTTTTTAGATGCCTCTCTAGGCTGGACTTCGGACCGCCCTGAAGATCGGTAACATTAATAGAATTCATATCTACTTCAATAATCCCATTTATTATACCTTCTGAATTAATAATTATTTCTCCTTTAATTGAGTCCATAGTACCTTTGTGTTCTTTTGTCGATAATTGTTTTCCTACCCAAGTTAATTTGGATTCTACATTACTAATATTGTAGGTTCCCTTTTTCAAATTAAACCCTGATTTCATTGGGGTGTTTGTTTTATCCTTTTTCGAACATCCAAACACCACCAACAAAATAATTGATACTAGGGTTAATTTTGATATTATGTTAATTCTTGCCTTCTTCATTTAATCAAATCCTAAATATGCTTAATCGATACTAAATATACAATTTGTAGGTCAGTTAAAAAAACAGTGTCTATATTTGGCTATGAGTTTGTAGATAATATCTCGAATTGGCAATGGAATAAGCCAGAGTATTGGGAACCATATCTTCCAATTCCACCTCAAGTAAAGTAGGCATCGGATTGCAACCGCAGATCTAACATAAGGCCGCCCACGCCTTAATAACTAAACTGTATCAGATCTTTGCTGCCAATCAGGGAACGTATGGATTAAATTGTGGTAAATCGTTTTCCTGTATTTGTTTTAACTATACCCAATAAACCTCCAATAATTAATCCAAATCCAATAAATAGTCCAATACGAAACTTCAATTCTAAATCAAGGACATTTGATAAAATTGAAGGTACTAATGTCATTCCAAAAAAACACATTCCAATAAATATATTTTCTTTTTTCATAATTATCTCCTTTTGAATATAATACTGCAAAGAACTATCATACTTTATTCCAAAGTTACAGACTTGTCTTTTTCAACCCCAATTCCTTCCTGACTTTTACTTTAAGTTTCAAATTATATAATAAAGGAAACGTAGTTGATAGTAAGTATATAGATTTTGATATTGTATTCATTGAAAGAAACTAATCAGTTTTAAGAGACCCATCTTCATTCCATTTTTTTTCTGAAATTAATTCATTATTACTATAAATTAACTCACGATACTTCTGACCACTTTCGTACCAATAATATTCTAAACCCTCAACTTTACCATTTTTATAGATTCGTTCGGAACTTTTGTGTCCACTCTCATACCAACTAGTCCATTTCCCATCTCGTTTATTATTTTTATAATATTTTTCAGAACTTCTCTTACCATTTTCATACCAACCAGTATATTTCCCATCCCTGATACCATCTTTGTATTTTTCCTCATAACTTTTTTGTCCATTCTCATACCAAAAAGTAAATGTCCCATCTACCTTACCATCTTTATAATTTCCTTCAAACCACTTTTCTCCATTTTCATAGGTTTTAACAACTTGGGTAAGTCCTTGACTATAAGAGAATGAAAGTAGAACAGATAATAATGGATAAAGTTTTTTCATTTCTTAAAATATTCTTTCCAGTAAGGTGTATGAATCATATTCAATCCGATAATCATTACCAAGGTCCCCCATCCATCTCCAGTAACACCTCCTTTTTCAAAATGTTGATAAAGTAGATACCCGATTACAACTATTACAAGAACCAAACTTCCAATAGGTAAAATATGTTTTTTCATTCAATCATTCCTTCACAGAACCGTCTTCGTTCCATTATTATAAAAAGTAAATTCCCCATCCCATTTTCTATCTTTTAAGTTTCCTTTTAACTTTATTTCTCCCGTTTCACGATACTCGATATATTCCTGACTAAAAGAAAAAGAAACCAGTAGTAATGGTAATACAATTAGTAATATTTTTCTCATAATGGACTACAAAAAAGAACTATCATTCTTTACTCAACAGTAACACTATACTCAATGTAAGGTGGAACAGATGGAAACCTTTCCTCTGTTTTGATTATACAATTACTACTAATCAATTCCATACCTCAACTTACAGAAAACCATTATCAAAGGACAGAATACGTCTTCATAAAGAGATAATGAAACTACACGACAAAGGTTGGGGATACACCAAAATCCATCATCATTTGATTGAAAACGGATTTGAAATTGGGAAAAGTAGAACTACGGTGGATTCAATAATTAAAAAAATAAAAAAACGGGAAGAATTTTTATCTCAACGAATTATTGATGGGATTGGAAATTTTCAAGTTGAAATGTTAGAGATAAAATAATACAGATAATAATGGATAAAGTTTTTTCATTTCTTAAAATATTCTTTCCAGTAAGGTGTATGAATCATATTCAATCCGATAATCATTACCAAGGTCCCCCATCCATCTCCAGTAACACCTCCTTTTTCAAAATGTTGATAAAGTAGATACCCGATTACAACTATTACAAGAACCAAACTTCCAATAGGTAAAATATGTTTTTTCATTCAATCATTCCTTCACAGAACCGTCTTCGTTCCATTTTTTTGAAGAAATCGGATACCCATCCTTGAGAATTACTTCAAACATTTTCTGTCCATTTTCATACCACCCAGTAAATAATCCATCTTCTTTCCCATCCTTGTAAGTTTTTTCAATCTCCTTCTGTCCATTTTCATACCATTGAGTATATAATCCATCTGGGTTCACATCCTTGAAAGTTACTTCAAACATTTTCTGTCCATTTTCATACCATCCAAAATCTTTATAACTAATCATTTTTCCATCTTCAAGGATACTTTCTCTCTTATTTCTACCATTATCATCTAAGGAAAACACAGGTCCTGAATATGGTTTATTAGTGTCCTTGGTATAAAACACTCCATCTCTTTCAATAAGTGTAGTTTCATAATTGATAGGTTCTGGTGATGAACACCCAACAATCAACAACAATGGTAATAAAACTAATAATAATCTTTTCATAACAATCTCCTTGTTTACTTTTCACAACCCCAATAAATCAAAAATAATACAGATAATAATGGATAGAGTTT
>CAZEER010000120.1:0-3653 GCA_964511215.1 uncultured bacterium
ATTTAGATTCATTCCATCCACCAAAACTATATGGCTCTCTTGGCACAGGTACTCCGATATTGATTCCAATCATTCCTGCAGATGCATTTTCTGATATAGTTTTCGCAATTTCTCCAGAGGTAGTAAAAACGGCAGCTGCATTACCATAAATATTATCATTTTCAATCTGCATAGCCTCCTCTAATGATTCTGTACGTATAATAGACAAAACTGGACCAAAAATTTCCTCTTGCGCGCATGGCCAACTAGGATCAACATTATCCAATATAGTCACCCCCAACCAATAGCCATTTTCATAATCTTTAGGGGGTATCACATTTCTTCCATCAATTAATACATCAGCACCCATTCTTTCTGCTTCATCTATATATTTTTTTATTCGATTGAAAGCTGCTTTACTTACAATAGTTCCCATATCTACACCAAGCCTGAATTGATTTGCTTCTCTAACTAATTGTTGAATAATCGGATTAATATTTGCTACACCCACAGCAACACTAGCAGCCATGCATCGTTGGCCAGCACTTCCCATAGAGCTAGCTAAAAGTCCTTTCGCTGTAGAATCTAAGTCAGCATCTGGTACTACAATCATATGGTTTTTTGCTCCTCCTAAACAAAGAGCACGCTTCCCCAATGCAGTTGATCGAGAATACACAATTTTCGCAATATTTGATGATCCAACAAATGCAATTGCTTTAATATCTGGATGATCACAAATCCCTTCTACTATTTCACGCGAACCATTAATAACTTGAAATACATTATCAGGCAACCCTGCTTCTTTTAAATATTCTGCAATTTTCAGCGCTGAAAGAGGTGTCTGCTCCGATGGTTTTAAAATAAAACAATTACCGGATGTAATTGCTAAAGGAATCATCCATAATGGCACCATCGCAGGAAAATTAAATGGTGTGATTCCCGCAACTACACCCAGTGGTTCATAATTCATTGTACAAGTAATTCCATTTGCCACTTGCGATGAATCACCATTTAAAATTGAGGGTAACGAAGTAGCAAATTCTACAACCTCTTTACCACGAAGAATACTTCCCTTTGCATCCTCGATAGTCTTTCCATTATCTAGAGCAATTAAATAAGCGAGCTCCTCAATATTTCTTTCCAAAATTGATTTCAATTTAAACATTACCTCTGCACGGTCACGTATATTTATTTTGGACCAGTGTGGAAATATTGATTTTGATTTCTCAACTGCAAGATTTAGATCTTCTGAATTAGAATCTGGTACTGTTGCAATTTCCTTATCAAAGTAAGGCGATATCACAGAAATCTTTTCCATTGAATTGGAATCCTCATAACTTCCTGAAATCCAATTGTTTTGAGACCCATAATTTTTGAAATTAATTTTATCCATTATTAGTTTATCCTTTAAGCATTTATAAGAGCGTCAGAAAGAATTTCTAAACTCTGATTTAGCTCATCTTCTTTTATTATTAATGGCATGAGAGTCCGAATAATATTACCATATGTTCCTGCAGTAATCATTATTAGACCGTTTTCTAGAGCATGTTGATGTATTCTACTAGTACGTTTTTTATCTGCATCCCCACTACCCGGATCAATAATAATAATCCCCTGCATAGCTCCCATACCACGAATACCCGCAATCCATGGGCATTGCTCCATAATGCTTTCAACTCTTGTACAAACTTTATGTCCAATCTCAGATGCTCGTTTAGGCAATTCTTCATCCTGCATAACATCTAAAACAGCCAATGCCGCTGCACAAGCAACAGGATTTCCTCCAAAAGTGCCTCCGATGCCTCCAGCATGTGCAGCATCCATTACTTCAGATTTTCCTACAACCCCACTTAAAGGCAGACCGCCCGCAATAGATTTTGCTAATGTTATTAGATCTGGTTCTACATCAAAATTTTCCATTGCAAAAAGAGCTCCTGTTCGTCCAAAACCAGTTTGTACCTCATCCGCAACCATTATAATGCCATGTTCATCACAAAATTTTCTAAGAGTAGTCATCATATCTTTTGAAACTGGAATAAAACCTCCCTCACCAGCAATAGGTTCTATAACCATACAGGCTATTTTTTGAGGATCAAATTCCAAGTTTGATAAATCTATATCGCTTTCTGGAAATTCAATCCGATGAATATTTGGAAGAAATGGACCGAAGCCTTTTTTGTAAGGATCTTTTTTATAAGTCATAGACATTGTCATTTGTGTCCTTCCATGAAACGCATGAGAAAAAACAAGAACTCCACTTCTACCTGTAAAGGATTTAGAAATTTTAACAGCATTTTCTACTGCTTCAGCGCCAGAGTTAAAAAATGCAGCTTTACAATGTTTCGTAATAGGAACTAACTCTGATAATCTTTCGGCAAGAATCGTATATAGCTCGTATGGTGCAACCGTAAAACAAGGATGCACAAATTTATTAATCTGTTTTTGCATAGCTTCTATAACCTTTGGGTGTGAATGACCTACATTCATAGTACCTATTCCACCTGCATAATCAATAAATATATTTCCATCTACATCTGTCAAATATGACCCGTCTGCTTTATCAATATACACTCCACAAACAGAACTATGACCATTGGCGACATTGGAAGATCTATGTTTACTTATTTCTATTGACTTTGGTCCTGGGATACTTGTTTTTATTTCAACTTTCATCTATTACGTTTTTCTACCTTCTTCTAGGTTATACGGGAACCAATAATCTTTTTCCCTGATCTGATAATCTATTAAAATATGTTTTGATTCTCTAAACTCATCTAAGCCTTCAATCCCAAGCTCTCTTCCTCCACCAGACATTTTCATCCCTCCAAATGGTGCAGCTTCATTATCTGTCAAAGGATCATTTATCCAGAAAGAACCCGCTTTAATATCATCCGCGGCTGTAAGAGCTTTTTCCATATCATTAGTATAAATATTGCAACCCAAACCATAGATAGAATTGTTCGCAAGCTCAATCGCTTCATCTAATGTCTTTATTTTTTGAATTGGAATGATAGGTCCAAAAGTTTCGATATTCATCATCTCCATTTCACTTTCAACATTATCAAAAACGGTGGGTTGAAAAAAATACCCTTTATTAAACTGGCTCGGACGATTTCCACCGCATAACAATCTGGCACCCTCTTTTTTTGCTTGTTGTACTTTTGCTTCTGTTTTTTCTAATTGAATCAAAGAAGCCATCGGACCCATATCTGTTTTCCCATTCATCGGATCACCTAATCTCACTTTTTTTGTTTCTTCTACAACAGCTTCTATGAAAGAATCAGCGATTGATTCCATAACAAAAACACGTTCGAGAGAAGTACAAACTTGTCCTGCATTTAGGAGTCCACCCCAAGCTGTCCCTTTGGCTGCAATCTCTACATCCACATCATCGCAAATAATAATAGGATCATTCCCTCCTAATTCTAAACTCGTCTTCTTCAATTGTGTAGCTGCCATCGTAGCAATTTTTTTCCCAGTATCCACAGAACCAGTAAAAGCAATCACTCTTGTATCTGGGTGCTCCACTAAAGCAGCACCTGTTTCGCCAAATCCTGTTACCATATTTATAATACCGTTGGGTAAATGATCACAACATTTTTCTAGCCAAATCATTATTGATAAGGGTGTAATCTCAGATGGTTTTACTACTACTGTATTCCCAGCAGCAAGAG
>CAZEER010000121.1:0-3640 GCA_964511215.1 uncultured bacterium
GGCTTGCTTTAGGCAGGGCTGAAAAATTTATATTTAAGACGTTTATGAAATCCAATAAGCAAGCAGAAGGAGTTCTAGATACTGAACCAAATAATATTGAAACATATCCTACGCAGGTAATTGATGACTATGTATGGGTGGGAATTAATCAGAGTTGATAAAATAATTCAATGAGGCAATATTTATAAGACACTTAATCTTAGGCATTTTATTATTGGTATATCTTACCAATAAGGGATGTGCACAAGTCCATGATGATTATACAGATCAGCGAGCAAAAATGATTGAAAATCAGATTAAGAGCAGAGGTGTTAAAGATTTTAAAATATTGAGTGCTATGAAAGCTATTAAGCGAGAATTATTTGTTCCTGAAGAATATAAAAACTTTTCCTATAGCGATAGACCTCTTCCAATTGGCTACAGTCAAACGATCAGCCAACCATATATTGTCGCTTATATGACTGAGAATCTCGATGTGAAAAGTAATCATAGAGTTCTAGAAATTGGTACAGGGTCAGGATATCAGGCAGCTGTATTATCAAAGTTGGTAGATTATGTATATACAATAGAAATTATCAAACCTCTTGCCGAAAAAGCAGAGAATGTTCTAAAAGAAAATAATTATACTAATGTTACAGTAAAAATTGGTGATGGATATCAAGGATGGGAAGAGGAGGCACCTTTTGATCGTATAATGGTTACTGCTGCACCAAAAACAATTCCCAATACACTTATTGATCAGTTAAAAAATGGGGGGAGAATGATTATCCCTGTAGGCCAGAATTCTTCTAGCCAGCATCTATGGATAATTGAGAAAGATAATGAAGGTAATATTAAAGAAAAAAAAACCTTACCTGTTCGATTTGTGCCTATGGTGAATAAGTAAATTATAATGAATAAAATAATTTATTTAATTATTCCGATAGTTTGCTTTTCCAAAAATTTACATTTGGAAAATAGGTTTAATCCTCCTGCTAGAGAGCTTATGGATGTAGAGATTATTAATGATATTATGATTATTCCAGGCAATTTAGATGGGTATGACTTTTATGATATCTCGGATCTTTCAAATCCAACATTGATAACCAATTTTGAAGTACCCATGGGAAATCGTTCCTTACCGGGTTTATGGGTAGCTGCAACAGATAGTGTTGCTTATTTTACCTGCAGGACGAGGCAAGAAGGATCAGCGATTGTAAATTTTGCAGATCCTGAAAATCCTGTGCATGTTGGTTCATTATCAATGGAGGGAACTGATATTCAAAACCCTTCATTTGAGGGTTTGGATATCTATGGAGATATGTTAGCTGTTGCTGCTCATGAAGATGGGGTATTATTATATGATATTTCTGATCCCCATTATCCTATTTTTATAATGAACCGTATTTATGAAAATGCGTGGACAGTTTCATTCATTGATTCAAATAATATTGCAATTGGTAATAGTGAATACGGTATAGTCTTAGAAGAAATTAATTGTCCTCCGGATTCGTGTGAACAAAGTGCTTTTGTTACTAATGGCGCAGTAAAAGATCTTATTGTAAAAGATAGTTTATTGTTTATTGCTGAAGGCTCTGATGGAGTTTCAGTTTATAATATATCTAATATAAACCAACCATTATTAATGGATCGTTTTGATACACCGGGACTTGCAAATAAGATTGCTTTTTTTGACTCTAATAAGATCGCAATCTCAGACTGGTTAGATGTAAAAATTGTTGAATGGACAGGCTCATCTCTTGAATTAGTAGGATATAAAAGCACTGGGAAACGCACAATGTCTATTGGCGCAAGAGACAGTGTTATTTATTCCGCTGAGTGGCAGCATTTGCAGACATTTTCATTCGGTGAAATTGAAGACGCAGATTTAGATATTAGTTCTTGGGATATTTCTTTTCCTGCATTGGAATTAGGTGAAAGTGATACTTTCGAATTATTGATTGAGAACAATGGGCAGTTTGCTCTTGGAATTTCAACTCCTTATTTGAGTAATAACGATTTTTCCATACTGAATTTTCCAGAATATATAGAACCAGGTTATACATCTAGTGCACATATTATTTATACGAGATCTAATCAGAATGCTTCAGGTGTAATGCAGATAACGTCTAATGATCCTGATGAAGCAGAAATCGAAATTTTAGTAGTAGGAAACTATGAAGGAGGGATTATTGGTTTAGATGCTCCAGAATTTACCCTTCCCATTGTTGCTAATGGGTCTGGTGATTTTATCCTTAGTGATTACCAAGATAAAATTGTTGTTATTGCATTTTTTGCACCAGGGTGACCGGTATGTATTCCGGAGTTATCGGATTTTGAAACTTCTATCTGGCAGGCTTTCCCGCAAGATAGTGTTATAATGGTGGGAATTACATCTGTCAATCAGGGACAGATTGATCAATTTATTGATGAGACAGGTATAACGTATCCTATCCTCCAGGATGAATCTAGTAGTGGTGGTCAAGGAGGTTTTGGTGGTGTGATTTATGATGATTATTATATTCCCAATCAAGGTTCACCCTATCCCAGAGATTTTATTATAGATCAAAATGGTATACTTGTTTACGCAAATAATGAAGTAGATACAGAATATATGATTTATATCGTAGGATTGCTTTTAGAAGGAGAAGACATTGTACATACAGTTAGCGAGACCTTAACCGCAGATAAAATAAAAATATTTCCTGGTTATCCAAATCCTTTTAATCCAAAAATAAATATTCCTTTTTACACAGAGGAGCCAGTAAATATGACTGTAGGGATATATGACAACCTTGGCAGGCTTGTTAAAGAAATCTTAACTAATGACCTTGTAATTGGACACAGAACAATATATTGGAATGCTATTAATCAATCTAGCGGAGTTTATTTTATTCGTATTAATAACGGTCCATTTAATCAAATTCAAAAAATTGTGCTAATTAAATAAAAATGATTTACAAAAGATTAATATTATGTCTCATTTTTTTTTCAATCGTTTTTTCGCAGGGACCATGGTTTAGTGGCAATCTCAGAGATATTGAAGAAATATCATTAAAATTGAATTTAAAGGGGCTTGGGGATGATATTTGGAAAAAAAAAATCTATAG
The DNA here is from genome assembly GCA_964511215.1 of uncultured bacterium. GTDB lineage: Bacteria > Fidelibacterota > Marinisomatia > Marinisomatales > UBA1611 > CAZEER01. The sequence continues at coordinate 3,090 of CAZEER010000121.1, forward strand.
TTTTATTAAGCTTAGGCTTTTAGAGCATAATCTTCAAATTGTAGAAAGTTTTATGCCTAAACTTGTTGTGGATATACATGTTCTTGATTCAAGAGTAGAAGCAGTTTCTTCATATTTAGTGATTTTTAGTATATATGGATATAGTATAACAGAACCTAATTATTATCAATCTATGGCAGATACAACTATCACAAAACTTTTGATGACAAGTAAGGTTTTTTCATACGAAATCATGGGACAGACATCCTCAAAAAATCTTTATAAAGATATAGAGAAAAGTATCAATAAAAATGTTTCTATATTTCTTGATCAGTGGTATAAAGACAACCCTATGAAGCAATTTTGAAATTTTAAGGTCTTTCTTTGACAATCTTTCATAGTGATGTAAGTTCTGATGAAGGTAGAAAACAAACCTTCGATTACAGTGATGTTAGTGATCCGAGGCATATTCATAATACATCTTGTGAGTTTCTGCTGTGCAGCAAATCTTACTAAGGACGTTTCTTTAGCAACAGGTAATAAATTAGCTGTTTTAAAGTTCGAGGGCTATG
>CAZEER010000122.1:0-3492 GCA_964511215.1 uncultured bacterium
AAAATATGTAAGAGGTATTAATGATAATACTTTAGGTCCAAAAGATAAATTTATTCAGATAGTTTCTTGTAATACTCATAATATCGCATGTATTACAAAAACATTGTCTTTGGATGATGACCCGGATAACCTTATAGAAGGAAGATATGTTTGTATTCGAAGAGCCAATGATATTAGTCAGGCAAATGATTTTATACCTTCTCCCCAAGTTGGTGTGCATAAAAGTGATAAATATGGATCACACCACGCAAAAGATGCTGCAAGTTTATTTTCAACCCTAGGAATGGACTTGAATTTATTTTCATCTGCGATGAAGGTAGATAGTCAATATATGCATGTATTATGGTTTAATTTGAAAGTAAAAGAGCCAATAACTTTATCATCAGTAAAAGAAAAACTTCATAACAATCATCATGTTGCAATGACTACAAAAGATCTAACAAGTACGGTTTTTTCTTTTGGTAGGGATCATGGGCATTATGGCCGTATAATGAACCAAACAGTGGTAGTTGAGCAATCATTACATCTACGCAATGAACATGAAATATCGGGGTTTTGTTTTACACCACAGGATGGGAATTCAATACTTAGTTCGATTGCAGCAGCAGAGTGGTTTTTATATCCACATTCCTATGAAGATAAGATACAGTGTTTATCACATTTGTTTTTTAATGTTATATAATAAAAATATATTATGATAGAAAGATGATTTTTAATAAATCATTGATTGTAAAAGATCCATTATTTAAAAAATTTCAAGAAAAAATAAAAAACTCAGTTTATCTAAAATCAAATGATAAAGTCATTGTTGCTGTATCAGGAGGCATGGACTCAGTTGCACTTATTACCTTATTGTACGCAACTAATTTTTTTCATTTACTTGTAGCTCATATTAATCATGATCTTCGAAAAGAGAGTGATGATGATCAACTATTTGTTCAAGACCTAAGTAAATTATTAAATATTCCATTTTTTTTTAAAAGATTAAATCCAGAATTAATAAATAAATCCATTAATATAGAAGAGTGGGCTCGAATAAAACGATATTCATTTTTGAATGATTTAATGGTTCAAACAAAGAGTAATTGGATTATGACAGGTCACCATGCTAATGACCAAGCTGAAACAGTATTAATGAATTTATCGAATCAAGCAGGAGTTTTAGGTCTTAGAGGTATTGCTAAACAAAAAAAGAAGATTGTTCGACCACTATTAGATTTTACAAAAAAAGAAATAATTGAATTTTCAAAGAGAACTAGCTTATCCTATAAAGAAGATTTAACCAACTCAGATATTACTAGAACTAGAAATTTTATACGTCATGAGATAATAAAACCTTGGGAGGATCAAACTTCCTCAATTATTAAATGTATAGCTAATTCAGCGCAATATTTTGAAGAATGGAGGATTGCATTAGATGTCTTAATAAAAAATTTAATAATTCCAAATATTACTAAATCTGAAACGATGTTTAAAATGCCAGTTAAATTAATTAAGAAACTACCCAAAATGGCACAATTGAGATTGGTGCAAATTTTAATTAATCAAGAAAATGATTTATGGTCTAAACATCAGCTGCAAATGTTATATCAATTCTTAAATAAAAATGAGACTGGTAAACTTATTAAATTATCTAATAATTGGTATTTGCTTCACGATAGGGAAATGCTAATTGGTCAAGAACAACTAATTATAACTGAGGTGAAAGCAATTGAGATATTCCCCAATAAACAAGTTAATTATATAAATAATAGAATTGAAATCGCAGTATTTAGTAAAATAGATAACATAAAAGAAAAATTTATTGAGTCAGTTGATTGGTCAAAATTAAAAAATAGAAAACTTGAAATTCGAATATGGAAAAATGGAGATACTTTTATACCATTAGGCATGAAAGGCAGGCAAAAGGTGAGTGATTATTTAATTAATGAAAAAGTAGATCGTATTTCTAAACTCTCTCAATGTGTATTGACTGCGGATGGTAAGATTGCATGGGTCTGTGGTATGAGAATATCTGATTGGGTAAAAATAACAGATGCAACATTTGAAACAGCCATTTTAATTTTTAGTCCAATGTCTATTCTATAAGGAATAATTAATTGGCTAATTTAAAACAGCTTTATACTAAAGATGATATTAATCTAAGGGTTCTTAATATAAGTAGCAGGATATCAGAAAAATTCAAAGATAAGGATCCACCTATATTTATTGGTGTATTAAATGGAAGTTTCAGATTTATAGCTGATCTAATTCAATCAATATCAATTCAATGTGAGGTGGATTTTATAAAAGTTCGAAGCTATGATGGTACGAGACCGTCCGGCAATATTCAACTTCTAGAAGATATATCAACAGATATAAAAAATAAGAATATTATTCTTGTTGAAGATATTATTGATACTGGTGGAACAATAAAATTTTTGCTGGAAAAAATATATGCCCAGTCACCTAAAACTATATCAATCGCAACATTATTAATGAAACATGAAAAAACTAAATTAAATTTTTGTGTAGATTATGTTGGATTTGAAATATCTCAAGAATTTGTAGTAGGATATGGGTTAGATTATAATGGGGATTTTAGATATTTAAATGGCATATATAGCCTCAATGATAATTGTAATTGATCAATTCAATTAGTAACAAGTGATAAACAAGTGAAAAATAATAAAAACAATCAATCAAAAAAAAATCCAAAACAGGATGATTTTAACTGGAAACGTGCAAGTAAAACTAGTCTAATATGGTTAATGATTGTAACTGGTGCCATATATATTTCTGGCCAATTGACAGATGGAAGTAAAAAAGAAACTGAAATAGAATTTACACAATATAGAAAATATTTAAAAAATGGTGATATTCAAAAAGGTGTTATAATAGGAGACATATTCTATGGCGAATTTAAAATAGCACAAGATTTAGATAATCCCGTTGGGAGACATTTAAAAGATGTCACTCATTTCAAACTAACCTTACCATTTGTAGATCGTGAAATTATTAAAGAGTGGGATGAAGCAGGACTTGACTATACCTTTAAAGAAAAAAAAATTGATTGGACAGGTTACTTATTGAATATGCTTCCATGGATCCTTCTTATTGGATTTTGGTTTTTTATGATTAGGAGAATGCAAGGTGGTGCCGGTGGTGTTGGAGGAATTTTCAAATTTGGTAAAAGTAGGGCTGCACTTTGGACATCAGATCAACCTCGAGTAACTTTTAAAGATGTTGCAGGTTGTGAAGAAGCTAAAGAAGAATTAAAAGAAGTGATAGATTTTTTAAAAAACCCAAAACGATTCCAAAAATTAGGTGCCACTGTACCTAAAGGTGCTTTGTTGGTAGGGCCCCCTGGTACAGGAAAAACACTTCTTGCGAGAGCTATAGCTGGTGAAGCTGCGGTACCATTTTATAGCTTGAGTGGTGCTGATTTTGTCGAAATGTTTGTAGGAGTTGGAGCTTCTCGTGTAAGAGATCTTTTTAACCAAGCAAAGAAAA
>CAZEER010000123.1:0-3444 GCA_964511215.1 uncultured bacterium
CTTATTCATATTTTTCCTCATTAAAAGCATTTAATTTCAATTAACATTAGCAAATAGTGCATACTATAGATCCATGATCTTATGCAAATCTCTAGGGTTTTCAGCATCAGCCACACAAATTCTTGGTGCGGTGGAGTCTTTTCCTGTACCACTTCCTGGGATCACAACATAAATAAAGTGGCCATCCTGAAATGGACTATTCATGATTTCTCTATTAAAAAGTTCATACCACTCCAGCGATCCTTTTTCTCTTTCAGCCGGGCAATTACTACAGATGGTTTCACCCTTTAGGTTTGTTATGGATGATACGGTATCATCCTGAAACACAGATCCTTCTATTTTTCCAAATACCGATACCCATTTACTCCCGATTGTCTGATCAGAATATGTAATAAACCCTTTTAAATCATTGTAGAGTGTTAGTGTGTCATTATAACTACCAACTCTCATATTAAACTTATCCTGGCCAGGCAAACGCCCTCGGCCTTCCAATTTCGCTGTAGTTTCATAAAAATTTTTTGCCTGGACTAATAATTTATCAATCTCTTCTATACTTTTCTGACTTTTACCAACTTCCATAACATTAGAGAATTTTGGGAGAGATGTTGTGACAAATGTAGCCATCATCGCCGTTATCACAGCAAACTCAGCCAGTGATTGACCTCTCTCACTGCTGATTAATTTTGGCACGGAATAAAAAAAACTAGTTAAAAATGCTATATTGTATCTAATTGTCATAATATATATTCCTATAGACAATTAGCGTGCCACTCTGTGACTTTTTAAATGTTTCAGAAGAGGGAATAAACTATTTGTAACACAATGATACTGTAACACTATGTAACATGCTTAGCCTCTTGATAGAGCTTCGTACATGTCCCATATAGGCAAAAATATGGCCAGCGCCAGAGTCAGAATCATTACACCCATTACCACTGTAATTACCGGCTCTAGTGTTGCAGTTAGCTTTAGAACTCTATCCTGAACCTCAGCGTCAGTCATCGTTCCTATTTCACTGAGCATATCATCCATCGATCCCGCATCCTCACCTACCTGTATCATCTTTAAAACATGGGACGGAAAAATATCAAAGGTGTGGGTATTTATAGATAATGCTACTTTTTTCCCCATCTGCACATCAGCATATACTTTAGATAATCTATTTTCAATGAAGGTATTACCCACGGTCTTTCCCGCAATCTCCAATGCCTCTAATATAGGTACTCCTGTACGGTCTAGTGTGTCTAGTACATGACAGAAACGTGAGATAGCCATTTTCTGGGCAATGGGTCCAAAGATTGGAAGGCCCAATACAAATTTATGCCACTGGTAGAGCCCTGCTTTTGTTTTGAGCGATCTCCAAAAAACGATGATAAAGAATAGAAGAAAAAATATAATTCCCATCCAGTTTTCAGTCATAAACTCATTAATTCCCAATAATATTCTTGTGGGAAGAGGTAGCGCAATTCTTGTGTTCGCAAAAAGAGTGGAGAACCTGGGTAAAATATACGTAACCGCAAAAACACCGACTAAAATTGTAATCCCGACTACAATCGATGGATAACGAATGGCCTGGGTTATTCCCATTCTAAGTTTTAGATCATGAGCAATAAAATCTGCTAATTGAAACATAACTTTATCGAGCACACCAGCACTTTCTCCTGCCTTAACAATATTAACAAACATATTATTAAATACCTTTGGATGCTTATTCATTGCATTGGATAAAGACATACCCCCGGACACATTATCGATAACCCTATCTATCGTTCGCTTTAACAAGGGATTTGTCTTATCAGACTGTACTGAGTCAAGTGCATCTACGAGTGGGACACCTGCCTTTAACATTACAGAAAGTTGACGTGAAAAATTATAGATCGCAGCAGGAGGAACTTTTTCAAAAATTTCAATCTGCATATCAAGAATGGACTCTTGCTTTTCACTAACTGAGATAGGTTCAAGTCCCATGCGTTCAAGCTGCAAGAGAACACTATCCTGCGTCCCAGCCCGTAATTCGCCACGAACAACACCAGCAGTAGAGCTGGTAGCTATATAAGAAAACGATTTTAAATTTTCAGTCTTTTTTTCTGAGACCATGCTGGTCTAATTTCCTATATAAGGTCATCCTGCTGATTCCAAGTTGTTGTGCGGTTGTAGTCATGTTCCAGTTAGTACGGTCAAGGCCCGCAACTATCGCTTCATACTCCAACTCCTTTAGAGTCATAACTGGTTTCTTGTCAAAACTTGGTCCAGGCACTGAATCACTATCCGATTCCACATTCACAACCTGATTATTATCTTTTTCTGACACAATAGTTACATCAGTCTTCGTTTTTAGTTCAGTGTAACCAGGCTTAATATCATTCTTATCTAAAATGCTATTGACATCATCGCTTTTAATAATTGATTTATCATGAATTAAAACAATCCGCTCGAGAGTATTCTCAAGCTCCCTTACATTTCCTGGCCAATCATAATTTTTAAGAGTTTGCATACCTGCATGTGATATAAAATTCACAGAAATGTTGTGTTTTTTCTTAAGGGATTTCAAAATAGATAGGACCGTAGGGATAATATCTTCCCTCCGCTCTCTTAGTGGGGGGGCTGTGATAGGAAAAACATTAATCCTATGAAAAAGATCTTGCCGGAATGTCCCGTCTTCTATCTTTGCTTCAATATTTTGGTTTGTTGCTGAGATAATCCTGACATTAACTTTTATGGTTTCCGCTCCACCCACTCTCTCGATTTCACCGCTCTCCAATACCCGCAAAACTTTTGCCTGCAGAGATGGGCTCATGTCACCAATCTCATCAAGGAATATAGTGCCGGAATTAGCTGTTAAGAATTTCCCATCTTTTCTTTCAATCGCACCTGTGAAAGCACCTTTCTCATGACCAAAAAGTTCACTCTCCAATAATTCTGATGGGATAGCGGGACAATTTACGGCTATGTTAGGACGATCTCTCCTTAGACTAATGAGATGCAGAGTATTTGCAAGAAGGTTTTTTCCGGTCCCACTTTCTCCATACAAAATTGTGGTGACATCTTTACTTTTTATTTGTGTCATTAAATGATAAATCTTGAGCATTTTCTCAGAAAAACCCACGATTTTTTCAAAACCACGACCTGAAAAATGCCTTAAAGAAGTCCTAGGTACTTGTTTCTTGAAATCGTGAAAATTTTTAGCAGCACTCAATAGTTCAAATAAATCATCTCCCGTATAATATTCTGGTTCATAGTATCCAAAAAGACCCATCCCCACATCAGTTAAGAGACTTTTCCGACGTTCATTCGACCGTACCACACTAATTAGAGGGATAGTTGAATTTGTGGTAAAAAGTTCCTGAATTAACCTTGAAGGAGTCATGAGTGGTAATTGGTCTTCAATTATTACAGCATCAAACTCACCCGTTTGAATAGCACTCAAAGCAATCATACCATTCT
>CAZEER010000124.1:0-3392 GCA_964511215.1 uncultured bacterium
AAAATTGATATCCTGAAACATCTATATTATTTAATGATAAACTAAAAATATTTCTATTTAAACATCATAATGTAAATAGTTCAGATATGATGCAAAATAAATAAAAACTCTGATATTCTTGTATCCATATATCCTGCAAAGTGCGGATTATCTTATTTTAGATAAAAACGTATAAATACAATTATTTAAATTGAGAGCCCCGCATTTTGAGGGGCCCTCAATAAGTACCCGGGGCCGGACTCGAACCGGCACGTCCTTACGGACAATGGATTTTAAGTCCATAGTGTCTACCAATTCCACCACCCGGGCACAATTTTGAGGCGTCGGCCGGATTCGAACCGGCGAATAACGGTTTTGCAAACCGCCCCCTTAAGCCACTTGGGTACGACGCCACTCATCTATAGACTAGATAAAGGAAAATGCTACTGTCGCATTTTCATACTTTTCAATAAATTCTTTTGGATTGCCCTAAACTCCATGCAATCTTACAAAATTTAGATTGGAATATTACGGAAAGACTAACAAACAAAAAACCCAACGAATAAAAGGTCAAATTGAATATACTTTTGTTGAAACTGTCCTTCCTTTTAAAGTGATTTCACCACTTAAATTAGATTGATCATATAGATCTTTTGTCAATGCAGTATAAATTTCATGGCTAAAAGATATTTCTGTATTAAAATCCTTATTAGCTTGTTCTAATCTAGCTGCTACATTTACCGTATCTCCAATAGTACTATATTGGAGCATCTCTTGACTACCTAAGTTTCCAGCAATGACACTTCCAGTATGGATACCGATTCTCATGGTTATTAAATCAATACCATGGTTTTTCCAATACCTTGAAGTTTCATTTTCATCCCATTTTTTATTTAATTCTTTTAATTTTTCTTTCATTTTCAAAGAACAATTCACAGCTTGATTTTCATGATTTTTTAGTTTTTCAGGAGCACCAAAAACAACCATAATGGAATCTCCAATATAGTTTAATATATGTCCCTCAAATTCTGCAATCACCTGATGCATTTTAGTGAAATATTCATTTAAAAACTCTAACGCCACTTCTGGTGACATATTCTCTGTAATAGTAGAATAAGAGCTTAGATCAGTAAATAATATTGTAACCCATCTATTCTCACCGTCTAATTCACCCCCTTCATTCAACATTTTTTCAGATAACACATCACCAAAGTATCTTTTTAGGGTTTTCTGCATAAGATTTTTGGTCTCATCTATAGAAACTGATTTAGCAAAATCTGACCTACTTCTATACTCAACATTATATTTATTATAGGTTAACAAAATCAATGGTATGGGCAATGTAAATATCCATACAGAAATGTGTACGCCTTGAACTTGCATTAGTACAGGAACGAATGTTAATAAAAAGAGAAAGGTCATTATTATGCTGGTAACAAAATTCCCAGGGAAAAGGATGTAGATAAATAATAGAAGGGTGGGTATGAATGCCAACATATCATCAGGATTAAATCCACCCTCGGTCATAACGTCGGGATATAATACCATTTGTAGAATTTGAAAAAAATGATAGGACATGAATAGAGAGGCAAATATGACATCGAATTTTCTTTTTTTCAGTTCTTCAGGTAATTTGAAGAAAGATAGAAAAAGAAGAATAAAAAAGGGATACCCCAATAGAATGGGTTTGAATTCACCACCCAACATGTTAAATACGTTGTAAGCATCAAAATTAAATACTATTGCAAAAAATATTATGGCGAAACTGATAGGCTTTTTTACCCGTTCCCATTTTTCCCCCATAAATCTATCTTCCATTACAGGATTTTCAAATCTACAGGTATATTTATCTATACGTGCAATTTCACTGATATTTGACATAACTAAATCTACCCATCATTCCACAAATAAAAAACCGCACGAATATGGGGCTTACTATGTATCATTGCAATCTTCATGTAAGTCAGATTTCAATGGTTTGAAATGGATGTGTTCTTTTGGTATATAAAAACTTGCCAATATTTCAATAAATATAAATACAAAGGCGATAGATGCAGTTATATAAGCACCTTCTGCTATTGCTGATAATACTTCAATAAAATGGCTTATGCCATGAAGTCTCAGCCCCCATCTTAATATTTCAAGAAAATGCTTTTTTATCATATACTTTAATTAGTTTTAGATAATTCAATCTTAATATCCAAATTTACCCATCATTCTACCAACAAAAAACCCCACGAGTGTGAGGTTTTATAATGAAAATAATTAAGGATGATTCTTAATCCCAATCCTGAAAACTACCAATCTTACACTTTTGTGCATTTAAAATTTCATGATCAATGAAACTGGCACCAACAAAGTTAATAAAAGCCACTAAATACAGATTCTCAACGTTATATGCAGATATGTCTACCGTATACTCTGCAATATGTTCTCCGCCAGGGACTAAGACCGATGCAGATAATACATCGCCTAAAGGATCACTCAATACTGATCTCAAAGTATGATTATGCTCATAGCCCTCTATAGGATTACCAAGGCCATAAAAAGGGCTATCCGAATCAGAATCATAAAAATTCATTTGGTCAAATCCATAGCCAGTACCAGTCACATTATCTTCTATTAAATAGACCGTTAGCATATAGTCACCATTAAGCTCAGTATTAAAGCCAGCGTGGACCTCAACTGTTGCGCTATTCCCATTTACTTCAGATTTAATCGCTAAACCGCAAGTTGCTGTCTTTGATAATTGATTGTTTGTGATATACTCCCAATATCCTCTATTCAATGATACGTAGCCATCATAAGGGAATCTATCTACCATACCTGAAGGGTAGCCAGCATTCTGGTATGTAGATTCTAAAAATTCTGACTGCGCTATTTCCATAGCATCAGCAGAGTGTACACTTACACCTATTACCCTGCCAGCATTGTCACTGATAAGGTTTTCAACTATATATGCACCATCAGGACAATAGCCACACCATGCACCTGTAAATTCTTCTATTAATACTTTCTTTGTGAATGTGGTCGGGACTGCGCTTACCTCAAATTGTTCGATTTCATCCTCACATCCCCAAAAGGTAAAACCGATAAATAATACTAGTACAATATATCTATGCATATTGGAATCTACCTATCATCTCATAGGAAAAACATTAATTATTACCTTGTCTATTGATCACATGTTATAAAAATCAAATTTAAGTTGAACACTATATTTTTTTTTTGATAATAACTTGTCTATATAAAGATTACTAATCGATATACCAAGCAACCTCACAGACTTAGTGATTTCTTTTTGATATAGTAATTCCTTAATAATAGGGAAAAATTCTTCTTTTTTTGAAATATAATTATTGATTGTTTTGCTTCGAGTTTGCTGTGTGAAATCGCTAAACTTGAGTTTAATA
>CAZEER010000125.1:0-3330 GCA_964511215.1 uncultured bacterium
ATCCATGTAATGCAATAATTACCTGTTGCGGTGATTTTGATGGTGAGAATGGTTGTGATATCATTTATTCATAAAGTGTGCAGCAACAATCTTCTACAATTTCAACTTCTACAAATGCGTCGGAATTATCTATTTTATACCTAACGCACTTTTCTAAATCTGCAGATGGATTAATTTCTAAAATGTTACTTTCTATTACATCATCCATTGTAACTATTTTATATTCATAACCATCGACTAATCCCTCTCCACAGTTATTACAATTTGAATTGATTGTACTCGAATCGCAACTTAAAATAATCAATATAATAATATTTAAGATCGTAAGATACTTAGGCATAAAATTTTCCTTATTTTTTATTCTCCATATTTTCTATTCTTTTCATACTTATTCATAACATTTATAAAATCATTTCTATCCTTTGCTTGTAGTAGGGGACTTATTGTTATGTTTTCATTAAGTTGAATAGAAGGTTGCTTTCCATAATCATGCCCTGGATATATTCTAATATTTTTAGGAAGCATTAAAATTTTATTATATATAGAGTCATATAGATCGTAAATGCTGCTTTTTGTACTTATTGTACGTCCTGTTCTCCCAACAAAGAGAGTATCTCCAGTAAATAATGTAGGATTTAATTGATAACATATTGAATCAAAATAATGTCCAGGTGTATGGATAGATTGAAATATAAGTTTATCAATTCTAAAGTTTTGCATATCTTTTACAAGTTTTAAATTACTTTTACATTTCATATTTAATAGAGCTTTAGGGTGAGCAATTACAGTGATTTTTTTAAAAATTTCCAAATATCGATCTAAATAGGCTATATGATCACTGTGAGTATGAGTTATTAATAGGGCAATTGGATGATTGCGAATGAAAGGTAAGATATGGTTTGGATCAATGGAAGCATCGATTAAAACTTGAGAGTTTGATTTGATACAGGTTATAAGATAAGTAAAATTTTTATCATACCCACCTAAAAAAGATCGAATTGAAAAATCTAAGTTGGGAACCATATTACCTTTCCGAATTGTAATGAAAAATCTGTAATTTATCTAAGCAAACATAGTTATAATAAAATAATAATAACTCTAATAAATTACTTATAATGGATAAAAAACAAATTGCTTGGTATCTAATCTTTGGTGGTGGTGTAATAGTTTTGTTTACTTTTATTACAACTATTTTTTCATTTATCAGTAATCATCTCTGGTTAAGCTTAGCATTAATTTCTATTGGTGCTGGAGTTTTTCTACTTACTATTGAAAAATAGATAAATTTTTATTTTAGTATACCTTTAATACATGCAAGGAGCATATCAATGAAATATATTTTGGTCATCCTAATAATTTCTTTAATTATTAATTGTTCATCTGATTCACCAAGAAAATCTATATCAACATTATCGACATTTAAAGATTCAACAAGTTATTCCTTAGGTGCTGATTTAGGAGAAAATCTAAAAAGACAAAATGTAGAAATAGATTATGATGTTTTTGTAGCTGGTCTCATAGATGGTATGGAAACAGGTATGGTCAAATTAGATCAAAATGATAGACGAGCTGTTATGGGGGCTCTCCAAAAGAGTATAAGAGATAAATCAAAAATAGAGGGAGAAAAAAACTTAAAGGTAGCAGAAGAATTTTTAGCAAAAAATAAAAATAGTTCTAATGTAAAAGAGACACCTACGGGGCTACAGTATAAAGTAATAAAAGAAGGTGATGGGCCTAGACCAAATAAAACAGACAGAGTTAAGGTCCACTATGCTGGTAGATTAATAGATGGGTCTGAATTTGATAGCTCAATAGAGAGGGGTGAGCCAACTGAGTTTGGGCTAAATCAAGTTATAAAAGGATGGACAGAAGGTTTGCAATTAATGAAGCAAGGATCTAAATATGAATTTTTTATTCATCCAAAGATTGCTTATGGTGCTCGTCCGAGACCTGCAATCCCAGCAAACAGTTTGCTTATTTTTGAAGTAGAGCTTCTTGATATTATTAAACAACAATAAAGTTATAATATTTACTAAGAAAATAAGAATAATAAATATAAAATCAATAATTATGCGAGCAAGTCCTTATCTTGTCTTATCTATTTTTCTTAAGACTTCAGCTCGTCCCTCGGCTTCTTTATTAATCCAGCTTCTATTTGTTGATGTCAAATAAACATCGCCTGTCCATTTATCCATCACATAGTGATAATCGGAATGATTTTTACCATACTCATATCTATTAGATAATGCAATTATTATAGCAGATATAAAAAAAAACAAACCTAAGATAAGACAATTGTTGCTTTTCATATTACACTCCTTTTACTAATGAAATCTACCTATTATCCCACAAACAAAAAACCCGAGAGACTGCCACCTTTTTGACTGAATATAAAATTGATTAGAAAGATAAATAAAAATGATAGTTTTTTCATTTTAATCTCTGCATTGCTTTTGTCTTTGAATCTTGTTTACTATCATCCTCACCTAATTGATAGATATACTCTTTCCAAGTCTCTATAGTCCTTTCTTCAAGAGGCCGATAAGTACTAGTCAAGGTATGATTCAAAGGTTCTCTTATATCAAAACTAATAACAGAAATTTCAAATTGTGTTTCTCCATTCTGTTTAACTATATCAAATAATGTATGAGGTCCGGGATTCATAATGAATAATCTAAAACTTATTCTAGAATGGAAGCACCCACTTTACAGTTGCACCTTCCCCTGCTTGTTTTGGGGTATGGGGGTTAAGACTCGTTGAGTTTCGTTTCATACCTTACTAAAATAATGCAAGTGATATGCAAGTAGATATAAGTATATTCTTGTAATTATTTAATTAACTAAGCGGCTGTGAAGCTGACTATATGCAATAGGTTTATTGACGGAAAGAAGGTGTACCCCGGACAGGATTCGAACCTGTGACCCTCTGCTTAGAAGGCAGATGCTCTATCCATCTGAGCTACCGGGGCATTTTTTGTTTAAATATTTTTAAAATATTGGGATAAAACTTAATGGGATAAAACTTCTAAAAACATATTGATTCTTTGGTTTAATACCCCATTAGTTGTAGATGCCTTTAATATAAAAAGTTTCCATTATGGCGTTGTAATTGCATGTTTAAAGTGTAGCTAGAGTAAAAAATTACATTGTTGATAGATTGACGAGAAAATTCTTGACACTTATTAACAGAAGTTGTACAATTGCCGACGAGAGAGATAGAGTTTACTCACTATCCACTACCAAAGAACTAATCTAACACTAAAATGGAGGTTTTCAATGGCTGAAGTAGTTGCTAATACTGGAGTATCAAAAGATAAAGGATATCTATAC
>CAZEER010000126.1:0-3326 GCA_964511215.1 uncultured bacterium
ACTCATATCCTTCTTTATTTAAATGGACTCCGTCTGTTGTATATTCATGTTTCAGTTCACGCTTTTCACCCACCATTGATGAATAATAATCAAGATAAGTAATATTATTTTCTAGGGAAAATTCTTTTAATCGCTGATTTATTTTTGATATAGTTTCTGGGACATTCTTTATATGGTTAGCCCATGGATATGTATAAACCGGAAGAATGGATGAAATAATGATTGCTATGTTACTATTCATTGCGATTTCGGCCATAGAAAAAATATTGTTGGTAATCATCTCCACATTAGAAGGTCCTGTGTTGCCTGCTATATCATTTGTTCCTGCTAAAATAGCTACAACATCTGGATTAAGATCAATCACATCCTGTCTAAATCGAACTAGCATCTGTGGAGTGGTCTGGCCACCAATTCCTCTATTAATATAGGATTGATTATTGAAAAATTCTGGGTGTAACCTACTCCACTCTTCGGTTATAGAATCTCCCATAAAAACAACCCTCCACTCTGATCCTGGATGAGATAATAGTTGCTCATTTTTCTCCCAATAAAATGAGAGATTTGCCCAGTCTAGGTGTTGATCCTCTGCGGCTGCTTGTTTTAATTTTTTTATAAATGTCACTTACTGACCTCTCGCACTTGCTTTAATAGGTTCCAAACCTTCTGTTAAACCATACAGCGTTCGTATTTCAAACCTTAAATCTTTTGATTCTGTATCACAATCATTGTTTTGATAAAAAAAGATCACTATTTCATCTCCTTTAAGCATATCAATATAATTATCACTAAAAAAACCTTGACCATTTGAGCACGTAAAATGCAATTGTTGAATCAAAGAATGAGCATGAACTGTTATAGAAATTCGATTTTTTGATATATCAATACTACAATCAAATTTTGGCCTAGAAATTTTCAAATATTTTTGATCCAAAAAATAATAATTGTTTTTGCTGACTTTAGATAACCCGTCCTCTATATAAGCATGCAAGAAAACTTCCGAATCAGATAGTTGATCTAAAATAATTTTCTTTTCAATGACCATCACTGGTTCCGAAGAAAGTGGTTGAATAGTTAGGCTTAGTGAGTTTTCTTTAATCGGGTTACTCTCAAAATCATATAGCATTAGTTTTAATGTAGCCTCAATAGATTTATCTTGATCATTGATTATAAAAATTTCAATATTCTGTTGTCGTTCATAAATTGTTAAAAGTATGGGGTTAAAAAATCTTCTTGCCTCATAATGAAGAGCTTTCCAATTCCCAAAATAATCCAGACTTGACCAACTGATAGCAGGCCAACAATCATTTAGCTGCCAATACAAAGTCCCCATACAAAAAGGCATGTTCCTACGATGAGTCTCTACCGCCTTCTTGATAGACTGCGCTTGCATTATCTGACTAATACCAGCAATGGATTCAAAAGTATCCGGTAATGGAAAATATTTTTCTATGTATTTAATTAGATTCCCTGTTCCAAGAGAAGCTTTTTGGCGAGAGAGCATTACACTTGACTCTAGGTGTAGGTCTTCAGTTCCCGCAAATGATTTCATTGTTTTTAATTCAGGAAAAGACTGCATCCCATACTCTGACATAAATCTGCCTGTGTTTTCTTCGAATGCTTCCAGACCATCACCACCATGCCATACTCCCCAATAGTGATTATCCCCGCTACCATATATTTGATCCGATTCTGGGAGATCAATACTATGTCCAGGACTGCTAGGCCAATAAAACCTGCTCGGGTTCATCTCTTTACAAACTTTTGGCAGTAATTCATGAAAAATTTTGTTGTAGTCCTCCCAAACATTGTCCGGGAGTTCTTCCTTCCATCCCCAACTTAGCCAACCAGATGCGATTTCATTATTTCCACACCACAGCACAATACATGAATGACCTTTTAACCTGTTAACCTGATAACGCGCTTCCCTCTCTACAGATTCTAAGAATTCATCGTGTGCAGGATACATAGAGCATGCAAACATAAAATCCTGCCAGACAAGAATACCTAATTCATCACACAATTCATAAAAAATATCAGGCTCATAGATACCTCCTCCCCATATACGAAGGGTATTCATATTGGCATCTACTGCACTTTGAAGCAGGGTTCTATAATCTTCATCTCTCAATCTAGTTACAAATGAATCTGCTGGAATCCAATTAGCCCCTTTTGCAAATATAGGAGTATCATTTACACGGATCTCAAATGACTTCCCCTTTTGATCCTTTTCTCTTCTTATTTGGACATCTCGCAATCCAATCTTTTTTGTAAACTCTTCAGTTTGGCTATCTGCAGATATTATTATATCAAATTCATACAATGGCTGGTTGCCATGACCTACTGGCCACCAAAGTTCAGGATTTTTGATTTGAAAGTTTTTCGAAAAATGATTTCTGCCGACCTCTAAAGCTATATTCGTTTCTACTTTGATTCCTGATTGATGCCCCACAATTATTAATTCAGCATCAAATTCTTTCTTACTAATAATTTCACATTCAAGGGTCAAATTAGCCGCTTTAATTGAGCAAACTGGATTTATCAAAGAAACACGATCCAAATACCAGTTATTCCAACCAAGTAAATCAACATTTTTCCAGATACCCGATGTGACAAAGCAGGGCCCCCAATCCCAACCAAAATGATAGGGAGCTTTGCGAGAATATGGACTGGTTTTACCAGCCTGATCATTATCAGCAGGTAAACTATAGCTAACATTTTTCATTAAGGGTACAACTTCTTTAATTGGCGAACGTAAGAAGACTATTAATTCATTGACCCCAGGCACAAGGATATTGCTTACATCGGCTTCCCAGGGGTGGAACATATTATCTGCAGAAATAATTTTCTTATTATTCAAAAAAACATCCGCATAAGTGTCAATCCCATGGAAGCGCAATCTCTTATATTTTTTATTCTGAATTTTTAGTACAGGCTCAAAATAAAGCCTGTAGGTCCAATCATTATCCATTATCCATTGGATATCTGCCTCATTTTCAGCAAAGAAAGGATCTGGGATTTGTCCCTGATTTAATAAATCTTGGTGTACACAACCTGGTACTGAAGCAATCATCCAATCTACATCTCCAGCCATCTGGTATTCCCAATCACTATTAAGGGACTGTAAAATATTATTTTTTGTCAAATTGTCTTCTTGATTTTAGATTATCCAATAGCGTTTTAGATTAAAATTTGTATTATAAATAATTGTTGTGAAAACTAAGGTAATTTCGTTAAAATATAAGCCCCTTATTTGTAAGATACTATTTTTCGTTAGATACTTACATCTGGGAATATTTCTAATAACAAGAAAATAGAGGAGCGAAATA
>CAZEER010000127.1:0-3306 GCA_964511215.1 uncultured bacterium
GGCGTTATAAATGTTGTCACCAAAGAAGGCAATAAGGATAGTTATTCTGGATCCATAAGTTTTCGACAATCATCTCCAGGGCAAAAACATTTTGGGATGTCACCCTATGACGCAGAATCATTCTGGTTCAAACCATACTTAGATGATGAGGTCTGTTGGACAGGGACCTATTATGGTACTTGGGATGTATATCAACAGTGGCATTTTCCTGCATTTGATGGTTGGAATAGTATCTCGGAGCAAACGCTTGCCGACGATGATCCAAATAATGATCTAACTCCAGCTGGCGCTCAAAGGTTGTTCTCTTGGGAGCATCGTTTAAATGGTGCGATACAACTACCAGATATTAATGTTGATGCTGGTTTTGGTGGCCCGGTCCCTTTTATTTCTGATAGGTTTGGTAACCTCAGGTTTTATTTATCAACAAGGAAAGAACAGGATATGTACCTATATGAAGTAAGTAGCCCAGGACTTTACAGGACATCTTATCTATTCAAACTTACATCTGACCTTACTGATAGATCTAAACTGGTCTACTCTTTCTATAATGGTAATATGGAAGGGACAACTCTTTCTCGCGGAGGCGGAACATCGATCATGAATGATGTATGGGATCTGGCAAGTCAGGTCAATAGTTCAGGTTTCACAATGCCATGGCGACTATACACAAATGAATATTGGGCCCCAACACAGGTAAAGAATACAACACACGGATTAAAATACACTCAATTCTTAAGTAATGATTCTTTTTATGACCTTATTATGAAAATTGATTCTAAAGATTATATAACGGGTCACGGAGCAAGAAGGGATACGACTACAACCTATACCATCTTTGGTTCAGGTGAAAATGAATGGATAGCAGATGAAGCGCCCACTGGTTTTTTTGGTGGTCCTCTTTTCAGTGTAGAAGGTAGACTCGCATTTGGAGGTGCGATCAGTACATCTAGGGATTCTAGTAAGGTTAGGACGTTCACATTAAAAGGAAACTATACAAAACAGCTCAATAATCATCATCAGCTTAAAGCAGGTGGTGAATTTGTGTTATCAAACCTTGATCTGAAATATGGTTCTCAAAATGAGTTTCTACCAGGGGGAAATTATTGGTCCTTAATGGATGTTGACCCATATCGACTTTCATTTTTTGCACAAGATAAGCTTGAGTATAAAGGTTTCGTAGCTATTGCAGGATTAAATCTAGATTATATAGATCCAAATGGTGATTGGTATGTTGTCGATCAGTATAATGATGATTTCTTTTCATCAAACTATACAGCTTCTGCAGAAGATACATTTGAAAAGATCAAATTAGACCCACAGGTTCAATTATCACCAAGACTCGCTCTTTCACATCCGATCACAGAGACATCTAAGCTTTATTTTAATTATGGTCACTACCTTCAGATGCCTATTGCACAGGACCTCTACAGAGTTCGAAGAGGATTCAGTGAAGAAGTGCTCACTATTGGTGATCCCACTCTACCCATGGCCAATACGATCGCTTATGAGATCGGTTTTGACCAATCTTTTCTTGAATCATACTTGATACATATTTCTGCTTATTACAAAGATATATCTGATCAGCAGGATTACACCAAGTTCATTAGTGCAAATAGCAAGGTGAACTATTTTAGACTGACTGCAAACAGTTATGAAGATATTCGTGGGTTTGAGCTTGAACTTTCTAGAGTAAAGGGGAAATGGCTTACCGGTTTTGCTAATTATGAATATCGCGTGAATACCTCTGGATATTTTGGGCTGGGAAGGTACTACGAAAATCCCTCCGATCAGCGTAACTATGAATTAAATAATGAGAAACAATATAAACCAAGACCTATTCCACGCATAAAATCGGTCTTGGATTTTCATACACCCTTAGCGTTTGGTCCTAAGATAGCCGGGCAACATTTGCTTGGAGACTGGCACATGAATTTAATTAGTAAATGGTCAGGTGGCTCATGGTTCACCTACAATCCCAATAATGTTCCTGGTATAGAATATAATGTTCAGTATAAGGATAATTATAATATAGATATCAAATTCTCTAAGATCTTTCACATTGGAAAACTTAATGTGAAATTGTATGCGGATATATTCAATACCTTAAACACAAAAACATTTTCGGGATATGGATTTGAAGATGGCTTTGATTATAATTATTACATGCAGTCACTTCATCTCCCTGATAACATAGCAAGTGAATTAGGCTATAATTATTTTTCAGGTAATGATAAACCAGGTGATGTAAGAAAAGATGGAACTGATTTTATTCCTATGGAATGGGTCTCAGATATTACCTATGTTGATAATCCTAGCGAGCGGCCCATTTATTATGATCATGCAACGAATTCATATAAGCAATGGACCCAGGAAGCAGGATGGAATGCCGTAAGCCAAAGCTTTTACGATCAGGTTATTAGAGATAAACAGTATATAGATATGCCCAACCAGCTTTATTATGTATTCTTAAACCCAAGAGATGTTTTTATTGGACTCAATATCAGCTATGATTTCTAAGAATAAGATATTGATATTTGGGTTATTCATAGCAATCTCCTTTTCACAGGAGGTCAAATGGATGTCCATAGGCGATCTCCATAATTGGTACTCTGCTGCAGGTTGTGAGATCGAGACAGGTAGGACTGGTCAGATATCAGATCAACAAGATGGATTGCGTTATCCCGCATTCTACCGTGTTCAGGATAATCAAGCAGCAAAAGGATTATGGTTGGGAGCTGCAAATTTTTATGACCCTGTTGTAAATAAGGATTATGAATATAAGGTTGTACATGCAGGACCTAGACATCTGGATATTGAGAGCGAGACAATGCCGGTAGAAATGACAATGGATGGGAAATATGATCATCCGAATGTGTTTGTTGATGGTGATCCTGCCACGAATCTACAGTATTTGGATAATGTAGATAATGTTGACCCATCGCTACCATCGGATAGAAGGATCAATAATATTGTACAGACCTCGATCGGTGTACAAATGAAGCGTACCATATATGCATTTGCACACCCTGAACATCAAAACTATCACATACAGGAATATGTTTTTACCAATAATGGTTGTTTTGATGCGGATTGTAATACTAGTTATGAGCAAACATTAGAGGGTTTCCAAGTTTACCTTCAATACAGATATGCAATTAGCAGAGAAGGGATGGTTTATGATGGTAATTGGTTACCACAAAGTGCCGCTTGGGGACATAATACAATGAATGATGTCATTGGAGAACATCCAGATGCTCCTTCCGTCAATGATCAATTCTATGATAATGGTGAGATCATGAGGGCTTT
>CAZEER010000128.1:0-3252 GCA_964511215.1 uncultured bacterium
AGACTTACCTTTATTGCCTGATTTAATCATCCTTCTTTCAAGCTCATCAGCTATATCCGATAGATTATGCAATATAAAGCCCTCAGATTTAATATCTTGCGAAAAAGTTTTCTCAGCACCTATTGATTTTCTCATACGATTGGGATTAACAGGGTTGTCTTGAATACTTCTTACAATTTTATAAAAATGTTCTCCTGATTTCCCGAAATGGGTTTTTAGAATCTCCCTATCAAACCGTTTTAAGTCTGCGCCAGTGAAAATACCAAGCTTATTCATTTTTTTTGCTGTTACTTTGCCAACACCAAAAAATTTATATATCGTTAACGAATCTATGAATGCATCTACGTTGTATGGATGTATAGTTTTCTGTCCATTAGGTTTATTTATTTCAGTCGCAACTTTTGCAATAAACTTGTTAATTGAAATTCCAGCAGACGCAGTCAGACCAGTTTCCTTAGTTATCCTCTGCCTAATTTCTTTTGCGATGGAGGTTGCTAGTGTCATATTTTTCTTATTATTTGTTACGTCTAAAAAAGCTTCGTCCAGAGATAGAGGCTCAACCAAATCTGTATAATCAAAAAATATACCTCTTATCTGCTTTGATATTTCTTTATAGCGCTTAAATCTTGGTTTGACAAAGATAAGGTTTCTACATTTTTTTTTTGCTATAACTGATGGCATTGCAGAATTAACCCCAAACTTTCGTGCCTCATATGATGCTGCCGCAACTACGCCCCTATCATTATTACTGCCAACAGCTACAGGCCTACCTTTTAAATCCGGATTATCTAGTTGCTCAACAGACGCATAGAATGCATCCATATCAATATGAATAATCTTTCTGATTATTTTTTCCATTTATTACATTAAAATAATTAATAAAATTTTAACTAAAATAAAATTTGCATGATTTTCCAAATTTGAAATAGCCGTAAAATTTCTGTTTTATCAAAATTTAATTGTAGTTTCAAACATGGAGATCGAACGCTTAAATATATATAAGAGATTAAGAGATTTCAAGGTTCCGGCTACGGTTCTTGATAATATCTTTTCAGAAAAAGAAGATCTTAATATTTTAGTAGATGCTTTTAATTCACTCGTTAATGATGGTTATAAGGAAGATCAGGCAGCGGAAAAAATATCAATAATGATTTTCAAGGAGCTCGATATAGAGCCTGATCATTCAATGGATGAAGGAAAATAATTAACGTTGTATTGAGGAATAATTTTTGGCTTAATAAGATATTTATATTCCTCTCCTTTATTTATCTCTATCCTGAGACTGTCTATTTTTTGAAAATGACGGATTCCAACTTGATAAGATGTAAGGGCACCCTGATCCATACTATCTAATAATACATCAGTATAGCGAACCGTAAAATTCCTTAGGTATCCCTCTTTTACATCTTGCCAAACCATTGGACTAGATTCCATTTTACTTTTAGTTAATAATAAATGATTATAAACAAATTTATCCATGATATTTTTAGAGTCTTTTGAAAGACCTATCACAAAAGAAAAAATAATTACAATATATTTCACCATATCATTCTCTATAATAATTATTCAGGAATTCTTAGTCGGGCTTTTTTCCTCTCTTCCCTACCAGAAGGATCTGGCTGCGGGATTGCCCTTAATAATTCTTTTGTATAATCATGTCTTGGCTTATTAAAAATATCCTTTGTTTTATTTATCTCTACTAATTCTCCTTTATACATCACTCCTACACGATTGGAAATATGTTTAACGACAGACAGATCATGTGCAATAAAAATAATAGATAAATTAAATTCCTCTTGCAAATCCATCATTAGATTAATTATTTGTGCCTGGATTGATACATCTAAAGCAGAAACTGGCTCATCAGCAATGATAATATCTGGATCAGTCGCAAGAGAACGAGCAATCCCAATTCTCTGACGCTGTCCACCAGAAAACTCGTGAGGGTATCTGTTTGACTGTTCACTTGTGAGTCCTACCTTATCTAGTAGCCAGTCCACTTTTTCATCTTTTTCAAGATGTGAAAGATTCGTATTTATATTTAATGGTTCTCTAATAATATCTTTAACAATCATTCGTGGATTCAGCGAAGAATATGGGTCTTGGAATATCATCTGTATGTGCTTCCTATAAGATTTCATAGTATGCCTTGCCAATCCAAGCATCTCTACTTCATTATTGTCTATTATTAGTGAAATTTTACCATTTATTTTTACATCAGGTGCGGTTAGTCTTAGAACATTTAATATTGCATTTCCCAATGTAGATTTCCCAGATCCTGATTCTCCAACTATGCCTAGAGTCTCACCTTTAATTAAATCAAAACTCACATTTTTAACTGCGTGTATAGAATCAATTTTTCTCTGCAGAATTCCACCAAAAACTGGAAAATCAACCACCAGATTATTTACTTTTAATATTATTTTATTATCTTTCATTATTGATAATAACTGGATTTACTCTTGCAAAGTGTCCTCTGTCTACTTCTATTAGCTCTGGCTCAATTTTCGTACCAGCACAGGCACATTCATCAGGATCAAATCGCGAACATAGCTTACACCCATCACCTAATTCTAGGATTGATGGCACCATACCCTTTAAGGCTTTTAACCGCTTAATATTTGTATCCATCTTCGGGATTGATTCCATCAGTGCTTTGGTATAAGGATGTATAGGATTTTTAAACAATTCATTAATACTCGCTATCTCTTGTATTACTCCACCATACATTACAATAACCCTGTCACATGTTTCAGCTACGACTGCTAAATCATGTGTAATTAATAAAATAGCGGCATCTTCTTGTTCGTCTTTTAACTCCATCATTAAATCTAAAATTTGTGCCTGTATAGTAACATCGAGTGCAGTAGTTGGCTCATCCGCAATTAATAATGCAGGACTGCACTGTAGTGCCATTGCAATCATAATTCTTTGCCTCATTCCACCTGAAAATTGATGGGGGTAGTCGTTAATACGCATCTCCGGATTAGGGATACCTACCGCGTGCAACATTTCAATACTTTTATCCGTGGCTTCATCAGGACTTAACATCTGATGATGCATCAATATCTCATTCATTTGAGTTTTTATTTTTAACACCGGATTTAATGAGGTCATTGGTTCTTGAAAAATCATTGAAATATGATTGCCACGATAAGTACTCATCTCGTCATAACTCAGCTCCAATAGATTCACGCCATTATAAATAATCTCCCCACTCACAATTTCACCAGGAGGATTAGGGATTAATCT
>CAZEER010000129.1:0-3249 GCA_964511215.1 uncultured bacterium
ATCAAAACTGGTTTTGAATTTAACTATGATGATCTAAATACAAATTATCAAAGCCTGTTTTCCTATGCACCCAAGAATAACTATATAAATCAATATCGAGCTTATCCATCAAGGTTGAGTGCATATATTCAAGATAAAATTGAAATTAAAGGGCTTTATGCAAACCTAGGCTTACGTGTTGACAGCAATCACCCCAACAGGGAATGGTATACAGTTGATCTTTACTCGAAATATTTATCTCCTACTTTTAAAGAAGACTTTACTCAATTAGCACCTAAAGAATCTGCAAAAGGCCATTTCAAACTTAGCCCACGCATAGGTATTTCTCATCCTATCACCAGTGCAGCAAAGTTATACTTTAATTATGGACATTTTTATTCTATGCCATCCTCTATTGATATGTATCAAATAGGCTATGGAACTGCCTACCAGGGTATTGACTTTTTGGGAAATCCTTCTGCAGAGATACCAAAGACAATAGCTTATGAATTGGGTGTAGAATATAATCTTTCAAATACAGTTCTTTTACATGCATCAGGATATTATAAAGACGTTTCTGAACAGATTGCTTATGTTAATTATACTAGCATAGATGGTAGTGTCAACTATACAACCACAGAGAACAGCAATTATGAAGATATCCGAGGCTTTGAGTTAAGAGCACAGAAAAGATATGGTCGATGGTTTACAGGCTGGATAAACTATAATTATATAGTCCAGACATGGGGATACTTTGGGCGAGATCACTATTATGAAAATCCACGCGACCAGTTGCGTTATGGTTATCAAAATCCAAAACAAGAAAAACCATTAGCCAGACCATTCTTAAGGAGCAGTTTAGTTTTTCACACACCCAATGCCTGGGGTCCTAAAATATTGGGGATGAGACCTTTTGAACAATGGCAAGCGAATATGCTACTTACCTGGAAAGCTGGTGACTATATAACATGGGATCCTCTAGACACCTATGAACTTCAGGAAAATTTACAATGGAAAAGTCAATTTAATAGTGACTTACGTATCGCAAAAAATATTTCTGGTGAAAAAACTGATTTAATGTTTTTTATTGATATAACAAATATTCTAGGGCTTCAATATATTTCTATCCAAGGATTTGATGGCGGTGATGATTGGCGTAATTATTTAGAATCCCTACATCTTCCCATGTATAAAGATGAGGAATATCTTGCTAGAGGCTATACTGGTGGGAATGATCAAGTCGGAGATATTTATAGTAATGACAAACCTCATATAAACATGCCAAACCGAGGTTTTTTAACCTATCTCAACCCAAGACGAATCACCTTTGGATTCAGATATAATTTTTAATTAAAACTTTTTGTATGAAAAACAATTATAATCTAATTCACTTTTTCTTATTCTTTTTATTAAGTATTTCTCAATTTCTTTTTGCCGGTACTTATAAATGGGTGCGTATAGGCAATGTAGAAATGAAAGTAGTTGATAATACTGACCAAGATCAACTTTCAGGATCACGTGCAGTTTATTATTACTATGACAATTATAGCTCATTCCATCTTTATAATGCAGGCTGGCATTTAGGAACAGTTAATTGGGTAGATGAAACAGGAACAAATTGGCCCGTAAAAGTTGTGGGGACGGCAACAGCAGGGGCTAATGAAAATATTACCATGCCAATAGCAGATGACGAAGGGATTACATTAAGACAATATCGGAGGTACGATCCACCCACTATCGAAGTAGATGGTGAAATTCTAAACGACCCTTTCCCACTGACTGGTGATGAAGTAAACCCTGATAAAATCCCTGGAACTGCTGACCTCATGATGGAATCTACGGTTAATACTATTATGGGTGTAACTCTCAAACAAAAAGTGTTAGCATGGAGCAGTGCAGATTATGATGATTTTATTATTTATGATTGGACCTTTATCAATAATGGAAATACTGATGATGATGATGAGATAGAACTACCAGGGCAGAATTTGGAAGATGTTTACTTTATGCGGATGAATAATTTTTATTCTCCTGGCAGAGGCAACCCCTGGTACAGCACCTACGGGGAAAGAATTGGGGATTCCCTAAGGATGATGTATGGCTACCCTGCCCGAGGGCAAAATTCTGATTATGATGATTTCGGCGACCCTGATAAATCAAAAAGTTTTATCAATGCCCCATTTTATGTTGGTGAAGCTTTTCTACATGTAGATAAATCAGTAAATGACAAATCTGATGATATTACACAACCTAGAGTGACAGGTGTTAATACAGTAGAAATATTTTGGCTTAAGTTTGAAGCTTCAAGTCACAGTGCCAGTGAATTAGATAATTTATATGAAGTTTTACAATATGGATTTGGTGGACCACTTTTTAATCTAGACTACCAAACAGAAAATGTTTATGATGATACCTATCATTCTCAAAGGATGGATGAACAAGGTTATAAATTTCCAAGCGAGTTTCCATGGTGGAATTGGAGAGCTATAGCACATACTTCTTCAGGTCCATATGACATTGCATTTGGAGATAGTATTAGATTTGTATATGCATTCGTTATGGGAAGTATTTCACCAGAGAAAGGAAGAGAGATTGGGAAAGCTTGGAAAAATGGAACAGCCACATGGGATGGGGAAAATAACTTGCCACCCCAATATTTAGTTCATCCTGATTTATATGATGATGATAACGATTACGCCAAAGATTGTTGGATAGCTACAGGGAAAGATTCTTTATTTAAAAATGCATGGGCAGCCCAATATGCAGTTCAAAATAATTATGAACTCCCTGTTCCTCCACGAGCGCCCTCTGTTAATGTTCGCAGTTTACCTGAATACATTGAAGTTAATTGGGGGCAAGAATCGGAAGAGGCTTCAGATTTTTCGGGCTACCGGGTCTATCGTAGCATCGGGAGTGCTGATTCATCTTTCACAAGAATTTTTGAATGTGGTGGTAATTCCGGTATCCCTGTCACCCATAGCTATAATGATACTTCAACACAAAGAAGTGTCGCTTATTTCTATTATGTCACAGCTTTTGATGATGGTATATCAAACGCACCTAGCCCAAATGGAGAAATACGCAGTCTTGAAAGCGGTTGGAATTTGAATCGTACAAGGGCAGCAGCCTACAGGTCACGTACTCCAGGTACACTTGAAACCATACGTGTTGTACCCAATCCATTAAATGTAAATGCAAATAATTTTCCAGGAGAACCTAACAAAATTGTCTTTATGGATGTGCCTGCATATTGCACAATTAGAATTTATA
>CAZEER010000130.1:0-3227 GCA_964511215.1 uncultured bacterium
TATTCATACTGAATTATTTTTAAATTTACATTCTATGATAAGAATTGTCTCTAAAGTCACTCTACTATCTTTTATTATAATTTCATGCGGAAGTAAATCAAATAAACAAGATTTGAAATTTAATATGATATTGATTCCTGGAGGGAAATTTATGATGGGTAGTGCTGATTCCACTAGTTTTGCAGATGAACACCCACCACATTTAGTGAATATATCACCATTTTTGATGGATAAATACGAAGTAACAAATGATCAATTTAATGATTTTGTAAACAGCACTGGCTATGTTACTACTGCAGAAAAAGTATTTAAATACTTTGATGATAAATTGGGAGATTCAATTTCAAGAAAAGGGTCACTAATATTTGATAACAGTGATTTATCAGATAAACAAATAGTTGAAGATTTTAGTTGGTGGAAATGGTGTAATAATGCCAGTTGGAAAAACCCACATGGTCCTACAAGTTCAATAAATAATAAAATGGATCATCCCGTAGTTCATATATCATGGCATGATGCCACTGCTTATGCAAAATGGGCAGGAAAAAGATTGCCTACAGAAGCAGAGTGGGAATGGGCAGCTAGAGGAGGAGAAAAAAATATCAAATTTCCATGGGGGAACTCAGATCCAAAAAATTCTTATAGAAAAGCCAATCTCTGGCAGGGAATATTTCCATTTACAAATGAAATTAAAGATGGTAATCAATGGTCATCAAAAGTAGGAGAATATTCACCCAATGGGTATGGATTATATGATATGGCTGGGAATGTATGGGAATGGTGCATGGATCAATATGATTTAAATGCGTATAAAAAAAGATCTAAAGTAAAAAACCTATCGAATCCAATATCAAACACCACCTATGATTTGGTTGAAATTGGCTATGAAAAGCGAGTGATGCGTGGTGGATCTTTTTTATGTGACGAAACTGTCTGTAGTGGTTATAGAATTACAAGAAGAATGCGTTCAACACCAGATACAGGTTTCATTCATACCGGATTTAGATGTGTGAAAGAAGTTGAATAAAGTTTATTTATTCTATGAGGAACAAAAATATTAAAGGAAAGCAAAAAATTAGTTACCACAAGATAATAAGTAGATAAGGAGCTAGGAAATAGGTGAACAGTGAATCAAGAGAAAAGTATATTCCGTTTTATATTAATTGCCGATTAACTTAGTATGTGCTAATGGGATTGTAAAGTGAGTCAATATTTAAAGATTATATTTTCTAGTATAGTATTATATCTCAGTCTATCATGCGATAACAATCATCTTAGGGAACCCAAAAGACCGAATATACTCTTTGTTATGTCTGATGATCATGCATATCAGGCCATCAGTGCCTATAATGATAGGCTAATCCAGACACCAAATATTGACCGCATTGGAAAAGAAGGAGCATTATTTACAAATTCCTGTGTTACAAATTCAATTTGTGCACCTTCGAGAGCGACTATTCTTACTGGTAAGCATAATCACATTAATGGTAAAATTGATAACCGTTCACCTTTTGATACGACCCAGATAACTTTCCCTCAATTATTCCAAAAAGCGGGCTATCAAACTGCTATGTTTGGTAAACTTCATTTTGGCAATAACCCTAAAGGAGTAGATGATTTTATGATCCTCCCTGGACAGGGTCATTATATAAACCCAGACTTTATTACTAACCGTGGTGATACGACTATTACAGGTTATGTAACAGATATTATTACAGATCTGACATTAGACTGGTTACAAAATAAGAGAGATAGAGAGAAACCATTCTTAATGATGTATTTACACAAAGCACCACATAGACCTTGGTGGCCTAGCGCAGAAAAATTCAAAGAATTTTCTAAAAAACAATTCCCTTTACCAGAAACATTATTTGATAATTATGAAAATAGGGGAACTGCAGCTAAAACAGCAGAAATGAATTTGCTGAAAGATTTAAGGTATGGACATGACTCTAAAATAAGACCTGAGACTATGGAGTCCATGGAAAATATTCAACCATTTGTCCAACCGTATAATTGGGGTGGTTCTGATGGATTCTCAACTTCATATGTTCGCTTTAATACAGATCAAAAAACATTATATGACCCGGTTATAGATTCAATAAATGTGTGGTTTCAAACCAATTGGCATTTATTAACGGATGAAGAAAAAATGAAATGGAAATATCAACGCTATATGCAAGACTATCTTGGATGTATCTCTTCTGTTGATGATAATTTGGGCCGTGTTTTAGACTATTTAGAAGAAAATGGATTGGATGACAATACGATTGTGATTTATACGTCTGACCAGGGCTTTTACTTAGGAGAGCACGGTTGGTTTGACAAACGATTTATATATAATGAATCCTTTAAAACACCACTATTGGTAAGATGGCCTAATAAAATAACCCCAGGAATAAAGAGAACTGAAATGGTGCAAAACTTAGATTTTGCGCAAACGTTCTTAGACGCTGCAAGTATAACGCCACCAGCAGATATGCAAGGACAGAGTATGTTGCCATTGCTCCTTGGAAAAGAAAAAGAATGGACCCGAGATGCAGTCTATTACCACTACTACGAGTATCCAGCAGTACATATGGTTAAACGGCATTATGGTATCGTCACTGAAAAATATAAACTTGCTCACTTTTATTATGACGTGGATGAATGGGAACTATATGATCGTCTTGCCGATCCTAGTGAAATGAATAATGTATATGAGGACCCAGCATATCAAAAAATAGTCGCAGAGTTAAAAATAAATTTAGCTGATCTTCGGTCACAGTATAAAGATTCGAGAGAGCTAGATCTATATTATATAGAAAAATATTTAGATAATTAATATTTTAATTTGTTCCAGCCACTTGAACAATCTCTTTAGTGTATTTGTTTTGTATAAAAGCAACCACAGAAAGATTAGAAATATCATATTCTACTTCATGCCAAGAAGTCTCATAATTATTCTGAGGCCAGTTTGAAGGGAATTCCCAGGAATATGTTTTTGATATTTCTTCATTTCCTAATAATAGTGGTTCGCCACTAAAACCTGAATTGATCCAACCGAGGAAAACGTCTTGATGGTGTTCTTCATCATTGTACCCGGTGTAATCGACATTATCTAATGTGGCGGCTATATATAGATGGAGGGAGTCGCTTAGAGTCATATCTCTAGAGCTATTTATTTTAACTCGTACTGTTACATCCATTCCATTAAAAGTTGTACCATCCAAGCTCATTGAAATCGG
>CAZEER010000131.1:0-3224 GCA_964511215.1 uncultured bacterium
CATACGACATTTGGGCCATACAATTTGGATACACACCAACCTTTTTAAGTCCTCAAGATGAAAAAGAGAGAGTATTAGAGTTATTAAATAAATCAACAAAGAATGAGAACATTTATGGGAACGATGCAGACGATATGCGTTCACCGGGGAAAGGAATTGACCCAAGAATAATGATCTCTGATATGAGTAGCGACCCTATTTCTTATGCAAAGCAGAGAATGGATATCATCAGATCAGTCTATCCTAGATTACTTGAAAAATTTGAGGTTCCCGGTGAGTCATATCATGCGCTTAGCGATGCTTTTTCAATATTAAATAGAGAATATTCAAACTGCCTTAGGGTTATTTCTCGTTATATTGGTGGAATATTTATAGACAGATCTATGTCTGGCCAAATGGGTAAAGCGTCACCTTTTGTTCCAGTGTCAAGGGATCAGCAAAAATGGGCGATGACTCTCTTGAACAATTATTTGTTTGCTCCAGAAGCATTTAAAGCTCCGCACAGTCTTTTCAGTTATCTGCAGTGGGAACGAAGGGGCTTTAGTGGCACGCGTGACCCCAATCTCTTAGATAGTTTTTTAAATACACAAAAAGACATATTTAACCACTTGCTACATATCAATGTGTTAAAAAGAGTATCAAATACGGAATTATACGGTAACAATTATGATTTAACCCAAATGATGGGTGATTTAACAGTGGCTTGTTTTTCGGCAGATGCGGGGTCTAACGTGAATTCAATGAGAATAAATTTACAAACAGAATATACACATCGACTTATTAAGATAGCTCAGAATAAAGGTAAGGTTAAATATAGCCACATCTCTGTTGCCTCGGCGTTTGGCAATTTAAATAAAATAAAAAAATATGCATCTAAATCAGGAGGTGTTAATGAAACCACAAAAACACATAGAAAACACCTTATATATATAATAGAAAAAGCTTTAGATACATAAATAAACTGTGGAAGAAAAACATGAAAAAAAATATCACAATTATATTTTGGATTATTATGATAAGTTGCTCATCCGATGAAATCTTAAAACACCCCCTAGATAAGTCTGAAGTAAGAACCTTGATTTTAGATAACGGGTTAAAGGTGTATCTTTTATCAGATCCAAATTTTAATGTTTCAGCGGCATCTGTGTCCGTGGAGGTTGGTTCACTTGACAACCCCGATGATAGGCAGGGCCTCGCACATTTTTTAGAACACATGCTTTTTTTGGGGACGAAAAAATTTCCTGATGTAGACGAATATAGTTCATATCTAAGAACAAATGGCGGATATGCGAATGCGTATACCTCTTCTGATCATACTAATTATCAGTTTCAAGTATTGCCGGATGGTTTTAATGGGGCTTTAGATCGTTTTTCACAATTTTTTATAAGTCCGCTTTTTACTGAAGAATATACCTCTCGTGAAGTAAATGCTGTTAACTCGGAACATCAAAAAAACATTATGAATGATAATTGGAGACAATATAGAATAGGAAGTCAATTTTCAAAAAACGGCCACCCTGTTCAAAAATTTGGCACAGGGAACTTAGAGACCCTGGAGAATATCGACAGGAATGAGCTTCTAGGTTTTTACAAAAAACATTATAGCGCAAACCGAATGGGGCTTGCGCTGTTAAGCACTCACACCTTGGACCAGATGGAGGGCTGGTGCCGTGAGTATTTTTCTCTAATCAAGAATTTTAATTTAGAACGCAATGTTTATGATCCAGAGTTTTTTGAAAAAAAGGAAACGTTTAGATTGGTTCAAGTAGATCCCATTAAAGATGTTAGAAACCTTAATATTATGTTTGCGCTTCCTGGGTCAAGGCATCTTTATAAAAGCAAACCAGGAAGACAGTTCGGATTTATTTTAGGGCACGAAGGGGCGGGAAGCTTGCTGTCTTATCTTAAGGAAAACGGATGGGCGCAATCACTGTCTGCTGGCGCAAGTTCCACCACTAGTGATTTTGGTATGGCGAATATCAGAATTGGCTTAACAAAAAAAGGATTGGATCAATACAAAGAAGTATTGAAAGCAACTATGGACTACATTGCCCTTATGAAAGATAGAGGATACCAGAGACATGTGTTTAATGAGTTGAAATCCATGGCCAAGCTTGATGAAACATATGCAAGCAAGGGAGAGGGTATGTGGCGGGCTACGCAATTAGCTAATGAGGTTATGCAATATCCAATAGAAGATGCGGGCAGAATTAACTATCTATATCAAGATGACACACCTAAAGACTACATCGATCTACTATCTAATATAACCGCAGACAATATGCTTACGATGCTTATTGCAAAAGATTTACCTACGGATAGCATAGAACATTTTTATCAGGCGCCTTATTCTTACCAGGAAGATGAGGATTTTTATAAACAACTACTTTTAACAAGTCATAGAAATGAGTTTTCTATTCCTGATGCAAATCCGTTTATTCCAAAGAATGCCACAGTTCCGAAGAGAGAGATTGCAGATAATGTTTTTCCTGAAATATTGAGTGATAATAAAGGTGTAAAATTATATTTTGGAGAAGATCATGAATTTCTCAGGCCCAAAGGCGTAATCAGTTTGAAGGTTTTATTTCCAAAGGCAACAATGGACATAGGTCACCGCGTCTATTCAAAGCTATATACCGCGTGTGTGAATGAATCTCTAAATGAAATAAGTTATCCAGCAAAACAAGCGGGTCTTAACTATTCAATTAAAGAAGGATATGAGGGTATATATATTGATGTAAATGGCTACAAAGAATCGGCAATGGAGCTTTATAACCTTATTCTTGACCACTTAGTGGATTTTAATATTACTGAAAATCAGTTTATTGCAATTAAAGATAAAATAATCCGCGACTATGAAAACTTTTCTCTTTCAGATGCCCACCAACAAACGCGGGAAATGTCACCAGACATATTATGGCAAACAAAATACACATGGGAAGAATCTCTGCCTGTCGCTAACTCATCAACACTAAACAGCGTTAAAGAATATAGCAAACAGCTTTATAAGAACACATTTATTGAAGCGTTGGTGTATGGAGACTTTAAAAAGAATGATGCTCAAACCGTAATAAAATTTTTCCAGAATAAAACAGAGACAGAAGGAATAGAAAGAAAAAATGCATTTGACCTAGAGTTTCTTGTGATGAATAAATCAGAAAATATTCAGTATACAAAAAAATTACTTGTGAACAATTCATGTTTTTTTCGAGAGTATATGGTGG
>CAZEER010000132.1:0-3181 GCA_964511215.1 uncultured bacterium
GGTATGATATGCAAGATAGGCTGATAACAGAAAAATATCAACAACAGCTTATTGGAGCAGTATCTGTAACAAGGTCTGGTGTTTTAAGTTTTTATAAAACATATAAAGACAGTTTGCCAGTTATTCCTCTAAAAGTAAAAGTCAGACACCTTTTAGTTCCAATTAAAGCAAGTTCTAAATCAAAAGAATTAACTATTTCATCCTTAGAAAAAATTAAACAAACCATCGCCAATGGCGGCGACTTTTCCGAACTGGCAAAAGAATACTCTCAAGACCCTGGGTCAAAAAGCAATGGGGGTTCTCTTGGGTGGGTTACAAGGGGCTCTTTGGTAAAAACTTTTGAGACAGCTGCTTTTACATCTAATATTGGAGAGGTTGTTGGACCAATAGAAACTGAGTTTGGTTTTCATCTTTTAGAAACACTTGAAAAACAGGGTGAAAAAGTAAAAGTTAGACATATACTTATAATACCAGAAATAACTAGTTTTGATAATGAAACATCTTATAATTTTGCTCTATCTTTGAAAGAGGACTCTATAAAAACTCTTGAAGATTTTAAAAATTTTGTTTCTATATATACCCACGATGAAACAACTAAAAAAATAGGTGGGGACCTAGGTTGGATAGATCCTAAAAACTATACGATTCCAGAAATAGGTAAAGCTATCAAATATATAGAACCTGGTGTTTGTAGCCCCCCAATCAATTCTTCCTTGGGTTTTCATTTATTATGGGTAGAAAATATTAAAATGGGTGGAAAGCCTAACCTAAAAGACCATTGGCCAGAGATAGAGGAATTAGCTTTAAATAAGAAAAAAATGGATTGGTATGAAGAATGGATAAGTGAATCACGAAAACTGTTTTTCATTAAAACACTAAACTAAAAATTAATTATCCACAAATAGTATATACAACAATGTGAACAATTGTTCTTTATGTTAATTTATATACAAATGTTGAAAATTATGTTTTTTTTAACATGTTTTTCTTAGTTATGCACATATTTTAAATAATTATATATTATTATTTATCTTATTATATATTTGAATTAAACGTTTTATTAGTATAAAACAATCCACATTTCCACTTTCTAAATAAATAATATATTTAAATCCATATATATTTTTTTATTATTATGAAATATATTTCACACTCAAAATGTTAATAAAAAACGAGCAAAAACATGAAAAAAAAGAATCCACCTAAAGTAGAATTAACCATCCCCATAATACACGATATGGAACTTGCTGCAACAAAAACAGCAGAAGTTGTAGCAAAACACATGGGATTAAGCGAAGAACAATCTGATGAAATTAGTATGGCTCTTATAGAAGCTTGTATAAATGCATTTGAACACAGCAAAACAAAAAACAAAAACATTGAAATTCATTTTGTAATACAAGGTGAAACTCTAGTGATAACAGTAACAGATCACGGTAAAGGTTTCGATAAATCAAAAGTTGAAATACCAAACATAACAGAAAAACTTACCTCAGGACAGAAAAGAGGTTGGGGACTTCACTTAATACAAGAATTAATGGATACGGTTGAATTTGAATCAACAGAAGATGGAACAACCGTAAGAATGACAAAAAACAAATAAACGGAAAAAGGACTAAATATGGCTGATTTTACATTAAACATGCGAAATGAGGGTAATGTTGTTATTATTGAAACTAATGGATATTTAAACAATGTAGGTGGGGAAAAAATATCAAAAGCTTGTTATGAAGCAATGGAGAAAGGGAAAAAACTTTTTTTATTAAATTTGGAAAACTCTAAGGTTGTTAACAGTATAGGTGTTTCTATATTAATAGAAATAATAGAAAAACTTCAGGATGTGGATGGAAGTTTGGGATATTATAATCTCGCTCCAATAGTTGAAAAAACTTTTAATATAATGGGACTCACAAAATATTCTCACATTTTTCAAAATGAAACAGAAGCATTACAAGGAATAGAACAATAGCTCTGTTTTTGTGGAACAAAACAAAAACGACCAACTACTATACTACACCTCTTCTTTAAAGGAACTTGGGGAGGTTTTAATTGACGCTGATGAAATACAAAGCGTTGGTTCTGGGGTTCTTCGCCTCACCCTTGGTACAGTTATGGCTCCAACAGGAGCTATAGTTTTATATGATAAAAACACCAAGCTATCCATTTTAGCACAACAAGGAACAGAAGAAAAAAAAACGTTTACCGCACCCCAAAAAATTAAAGAAAATCTTAAAAAGTTTAGATATAGCCACATAATTTTAAAAGATAAAACACCTGGCGTTGTGGGTGAATTAAAAAAATATTTAAAACATATTAAAATAAAGGTTTTACTTCCTCTGTTTAATAAAGAACACCTTCTAGGCTTGTTGTGTGTTGGAAATAAGTTTATGGGAGAATCTTTTTCACAAGTTGATATAAAAATTATGGAAATAACAGCCCAACACCTTACAAAAGCGCTTTATAATTATGAATTAATCCAAGATGTTAAACAAAAGAAAAAAGAAATAAGTTTAAAACTCCTAGAACTAGAAACACTTTTTGACATTAGTATAGCAATTAGTTCTATTTTGGATGTTAATGAATTGGTAGAAGACGTTTTGTGGAGATCGGTTGGTGTTTTAAATGCATCAAAAGGTATGGTTCTATTTGAAAAAGAAAACAATCCGATTTTGAATCCAAGATCAACATTTAATTGGGATGAAGAAAAACCTCTTTTATCTAAAGAAATAGATGTTTTTAAACAAATAAGAAAAACTAATACCGGAGTTGTGTTTTCAGAAAACAATAAAAGCTCTTTGCAAAAAAAGCTTGGCGAAAAAAACCTTATTGTTGTTCCCCTCTTAGCTAAAAAAAAAATATTGGGATATGTTTTGCTTTGTAACAAAGAGACCCGAAAAGGAATAGAGCCCTTTAGGGCCCGAGATCATGATTTGTTAACAGCGCTATCTAGTCAGGCTGCTGTTGCAATTGAGAATGCAAAACTTTTTAAAGAAATAACAAAAGAAAAACAGTTTAATGAAAGCGTTCTTAGCAGCGTTGCTACTGGCGTTATAACCATAAATATTTTAGGAGAGATAGACTCAATAAACACAGCAGGAACCAAAATATTAAAAACGAAAAAAGAAAACGCCATTGGAAATCACTATATGTATTTATTTGAAAAAGACGAGGAGGTTTTAGA
>CAZEER010000133.1:0-3153 GCA_964511215.1 uncultured bacterium
GAAGACCACTTCCGCGTACTGCATCTAACCAACGAAGAGGGAAAGGTTGAGTTGTTGAGCAGAAACATGGCTGTTGCCGCAAATTGCTGGGCGGTTCCCGATAACATGCGATGGGTCAAGTCGTTTAACGGACCCGCCACCTGACATCGCTTTTTCAGGAGTCTGTACCACATGGCAGGACACGTGTTGCCAACCGGGAACAAGGTTAGCGTTCTGGATAGTGCGTTGTCGTCAGGCTCTAGATTGCAAACATCCCGATAAAATTTGCCGTCTGCACCAAATTATATGCGTGTCACCTTGTGGACAGAGTCCTTGATGTACCTACCGGCATTCTAGTGATGCCGCCAATTAATTAATTCGCAAAAAAGATGTGTTATGCTCTGCGCATGTGGCCAGATGTAGTTGAACTAAACGAATTCTATCGTCGTCCACTAGGCGATGTGGCCCGACAGATGATTCAACGCCGAATTAGAGAAATTTGGCCGGACTTGCGTGGCATGTCTTTGCTCGGCCTAGGCTACGCTACGCCCTATTTAGAAACCTATAAGGGCGAAGCAGCCCGCGTCTTAGCCGCTATGCCAGCACAACAGGGCATAATGCCTTGGCCAAAAGGAAGTCCCGGCCTAGTGACGTTGACGGACAGTGCCGAGTTACCCTTGGGGGACCTATCAATCGACCGGTTGCTGATGGTGCATGCGGTCGAGCATGGCGAGCAATTGAGCGCCATGATGCGGGAAGCTTGGCGCGTCTTATCGGCGAGCGGACGTATCCTTATCGTGGTCCCGAATCGGCGCGGCATATGGGCGCGCCTCGAACGCACACCTTTTGGGCACGGTCTCCCCTATACGAACCGGCAAACGCGGCGGCTGCTGCAGGACAGTCTTTTCTCGCCGGTCGAGTCGGAGCGGGCCTTGTATATCCCGCCAAGCCGCTGGCGCTTTGTCCTGTCTTCGGCCCCAGCTATAGAGAGGATCGGCGACCGTCTGTTTCCGACGTTTTCCGGCGTCTTGCTGATAGAAGCCATCAAGCAGATTTACGGGGCCGCGCCAACGGTGAGTACCGCCCGTTCACGACGCAAGCTCGTGGTCATTACCGGCAACGCGTTATCCGTTCGCACCTCTTTCGAATTGGATTGATCAATCGCCGCGAAGTTCACCCTCCAATGTCGTTATGTCGGCTGCGTCGATCACACGGACTGCCAATTCGTAGCTAAAACCTTGCCGAAACAGCGCGGCAAGATCTCGCCGCCGCCGTTCAGCACGTTCCTTGGATCGCCACGGCCCCAAGTGACGACGACGCGCATAGTTGCAAGCTGCATCAAAATCTAGATCGTCATAGGCGTCATGTAATTGTATCAGAACCTCATCGATAACTTCTGACGCCACTCCTTTCGCAGCAAGGCGGGAGGCGATCCCGCGCCGAGAAAGACCCCGTCGGTGCAGCGACGCTGTTCGACCTTGTGCGTATGCCCGATCGTCCAGCAAACCGGATTTTAGGTAACGCTCGACAAGCGCATCGACCAAGGCCGCTCCCGTCGACAGGTCTTCTTCGTGAGCGTGTGTGGCGCGTCGGACCCGCCGCATCAGTACTTTGTGAAGATTTTCGGCCGAAGTGGCATAGCGTCTCAGATAGGCGAGCGCTGCCGAATCCAAAGATCTCGGCGTAATTTTTTGGGCTGTCCGGCCCTTTTGGCGGGTCACCATTTACGGAAATTACGCGCCAAATCAACCATTTTAAATAAAATTCTACCCCTCCCGGGCTATCCCGTAACCGGCATCACTGAAAGAAGCGAAGCGATAGACAATAATATCGTCATTATATTGGCCGACCATCCACCCGGCCCAACCAATGAAGCATCGACTAAGGACAGACGGCGGAAGCATGAAAAGCGTTGCAGTCGCCAAGCCGGCAAACATTAGTGGTTCAAGCTTTGGAATTTGTATCTAGGCCACGTCATTAGCCGCGGGGTGACTTGGTCTATGGAACTTCGCTGGCGTCCGCTTCTGCGTGTTCCGTGGCAACATTCGCCGATTCTGCATCGTCAGTCACATCTACTGTAGTAGTATCATTTGGTGGCCGTCCACCATTGCGTCGTGTCCGGCGCGGCACTCGTTCCCGCCGCGGTTCGTCGGTGTTTTCAATTGCCTCAGCATCCTTGCGCTCCGGATCAGCCGCCTCATTGCGACGCTTCTCGTTAGACCCGTTCAAGCCATCCGCATTTACATTCTGCGCGGGTTGTTCCTCAAGCCGTTCACCATTCGTCCCCGGAGAAGAACCGTCTTGTCCCTGTTGCGTGTTCCGCTGACTTTGGCGCTGGTCCACTCCGTTTCCACGATTCTGTCGCTGCGAATCACCATCATCAACGTTTATGATCCGATAATAATGTTCCGCATGCTGGTACATATTTTCAGCAGTTATACGGTCGCCCGCCGCATTCGCATCACGGGCCAATTGTATATACTTTTCAAAAACTTGGTGCGCATTTCCGCGAATACGAATACTTGGACCGTTGCTATCAAAGCTCTGGTTTCTTGGGGACCCATTACGTCGCCCCCCGCTACGGCCGCGCGACCGCTTCGAATTCTGCCCTTGTCTCATGTCACCGTCACGTTGTTCTTAAGTGCTTGGTCTAATTACACTTACAAAGGGAGCGTACCAGCAACCAACGGATTTACAAGCTTACAATGCCCAGTGTGATGGGACGATTTAAAAGCTGTACCGAGGTTTTAACAGCGCTTATTCAACACCTTATGCCACCGTGGCAGCCCGCTGCAATGAATCGAACCATAGTAGGTCAAAGCTAGCAATCCAAGGATTTTTTTTACCGTCCTAACCGGGCTATTTCAGATTACCGCTTGAACCCGTCTCTCGCTCAGGTTATTTGGAGTTCTAAAGGAAATAATTTATGTATTTTGTTGTCTGCGAGCCGAAATTAAATTGCTGAATGGTGGACGCGTGGCCGCAAATATACGGCAAGACTAGGAGCATACCATGTTTGAACTGCGCCTATATAATCGCCGGCCCAGTTGCCTAATGCGCTACCAACATGGCGGATACGCTGCAATCTTTCCCCTTGGTCAGAAAACCGTTTTGGGCATATTTACGGCGAAGATCGGCACTAGCAATTTGGCTATAGCCGCGGAAGCGCTGGAG
>CAZEER010000134.1:0-3113 GCA_964511215.1 uncultured bacterium
CATTTTCATACCAGTTTACATCATCACCATCCAGTCCCGTTGCAATAATATCCATGTCTCCATCGAAATCCAGGTCTTTAATAATCACCCCAAATGCACCCTCAAGATTATTATCAATCGTCGCTGCGCTAAAGGTTGGTGTGTCCTTGGTAACGCTGGTAGGATTACTACTTCCCAAGGTAGCTGTTCCTCCTGAGATAGACAATGTGAAGTCTCCTGTTTCTAAGGCACCACTCGCGCTACCGGTGTCATACACAAGCTCACTCAGACGTATCTTTACCTGACTATTATCCGGAGTAATATAGGTCCCGGATATATATGCGGGCCTGGTGCCATCATAGGTCCAATAAAAAGGTATGGAGGGGAGGTTATTGTTAGAACTTTGATCTGCGTAGCCATTGGCAGGAATATAAATAACTGTATTACGGTCACTTGAAGGAGTAAAAGTAGCGGTGTATGTCGTACCGCTGCCACTAAACGAACTAAGACTACCACCAATTGTGCCTACATCACCTACGGCAAACCCTGTGACAGCCTCGTCAGCGGTAAATGTTATCGTCAGGGTAGCGTCATTAGTGAGTGATCCTGATGGTACTGAGTTTGATCCATCTGTTGCTGTAATGGTAATTCTAGAGCCATTGTTATCCTGTGAATTAACGGCCTGAAATGCTGGAAGTGCAAACTGGGCATGCAGAGAAGAAACAATACAAAAAAAACCAACAATAGGTTTAGTTATAATTGGTTTGATCATTTCAGCAACAGCATCTTCTTTGTCTGTCGAAAACTTCTCGTGCGTAACTCAGAAAAATATACACCAGATGAGACAGGCCGACCAAATTGATCCAGTCCGTTCCAGATAACCGTATGGTATCCATACTCCAGATTGGAATTCATTAATACGTTTACCTTTTGGCCCATCAAGTTATAAATAGTGATGGATACATCAGCCGATCTTGGAAGAGCGAAGTCTATTTTTGTAGTTGGATTAAACGGATTAGGATAGTTCTGACTTAAAGAAAATTCATTGGGAATATCTTCTAATATCTGTCTAATCATATCATCAACATACTGCTGATCTCCTGCTAAAATTGTTATATCATACCCACTTCCCAGGCTCTCATTTATTATTATGGATTCAGAAAAAATATTCCGGATTACATTTTTATTGGGGATATCTAAAAGAGCAAAATCCAAACCAGAAGGGACATCGCTCTGAGTCGCAATGGTGAATGTATATGGGCCACTAATACCATCAGAGATTAGTCTGAGATTCCATACACCATTAAACTCTTCTAGAGACCGAATATCAGACCCATAATTAAAATCACCATTACCGTTAATCTCCGTTCGTACAGCGACAAACGACTCAATCGTAGGCAGAGCGGGTACATCCAAATCATCCTCACCCTCTTGTCCCAATTCTCTGCGTCCAATAAGACCACTATAATCTAGATAATTTCTAGATTTGAGCTTAAGGTTCAGCACCCAATCCGGTAAAGCACCTCGTCCAGCCTCTCTACTTTCTTCTACGGGGCTCTCGAAAGGCTGCAGCATTAATATTTTTTCTCTATCAGAATATACCGCATACCCTGACCAGGGGTAGAGTGTGGTAGTGGGCTCGGTCCATCCATCGGTCTCTGTACTATCGTTATAGCCATATGTATAGAGCAGTGGAGTAGACACGTCCTCTTTAACCTTTACCGATACAGGAAATGAGAAGGGACTCCCTATCATATTCCAGCCCTCTTTAAGGTTGATGTTATAATCAACCAGAGGTACTGCAGTCCCATCAGTATTATGATTGGAGAATACTACATTATCTGCATAGTGATGCTTGAACCAATAGGCCTTTCCAGCAATGATTGTATCCGGCTTACTAAGTGTATTTGTCACAGGATCCCGATCATAGAATACAAAACCATTTTCCAAATTTGAATTTTTTAGATCACCATTTAGTAGTTCAGCCGGCCAAGAGACCATGCGCCATCTATTTTTTAAAACACCTTCAGGAAAACGACTTATTGCGGATGAGTCATCCATCCGCAACTCGTTTTCTCCAAACTCAAGCGCGGGTGTGTCATAGTTACTTATTGCATCATAATGCATTCCATCGACAGAGACAACCCATGATCTGAAATTTCTAACTGTTAACAGACTGTCCGGGATACTTGCCTGGTATGTACTATCATCGATAGCGACCATAGGCAGTTCTATAACATGGTCACTACCACCAATCTGAACATAAAGATTTGCAGATATGATACCATTAATATCCTCTGTAATCGCATGGACAGTAACTGAGTCTGCATCTTTTGAAATTTTATCTTCTATCTCAGTCTTTAGCGAAGGGGGGCTCTTATAAAGACCATGGACTGCAGCCAAAAATCCACCAGACAATGATAGTGTATCACCCGAAGGAATATTAGAAATCGATGCCCCAATTGCTCCTACTAATTTCAAAGAATCACTGGTCATTTGTCTCGTTGGTCCCTGGCTCTGTGACAGGTGCTGCATCTTAATAAGATATTCCTGTGCCACTAATAATGGCAAGAGAAACAGCAACACAGTTATTTTCTTTAACATTTTCATTTTACTTACGATAACCATAATTCCTAAGATGAGGATGTATCACCAGAAACAACAAAAGCATCACTCCCCAAGTGTACCACTGTCATAATCGCATGCTGACCAGCTGTTTTTGTACCATTTCTATTGTTCAAAGTTGTGCTAGAAGCACTCAGAGATACCTGACCACTTCCACTCTGGATGATCATACAATTAAAACCAGTTGGAAGGCTTGCTGGTACCGTGATGGTAACCGCACTATTACTTGAACAAACAATAATCGTCCCATTATCAGCAGCAGCTAAAGTTTTTGAGGTTCCAGACTCTGTCTGAAGATCAGCGCCATATCCTGTTAAGGGACTATCATTAAAGTCCGCTTTTCCTGTGCCATTCGGAGCAACAGTTATGTCTCCATTTGCTCCGTCTGTTATGGTTATAGAACCTGTTGTAGAGTTTCCTGTTTTCAGAGTGACATCATAATTACCATTAGATTGATAAACACCGGCGGCACTTCCCGTACCTCCTGATACTGTACCATTAATCAATAC
>CAZEER010000135.1:0-2995 GCA_964511215.1 uncultured bacterium
TAATATAATTTTTATATATCATTGTATTTCTCTTTAGTTAGTCATGAAATATTTTGAACATCATAATCTTCTATTATGATTAT
This sequence comes from uncultured bacterium, assembly GCA_964511215.1. Lineage (GTDB taxonomy): Bacteria > Fidelibacterota > Marinisomatia > Marinisomatales > UBA1611 > CAZEER01. The sequence continues at coordinate 84 of CAZEER010000135.1, forward strand.
TAAAGTTGAACATAATTAAAATTAATGAAGTGGAATAATTTTTCTTAAAGAATCAATTATTTGATCGACATGTTGTTTTTCTGCAATAAGAGGTGGGGAAAGTGCAATGATATCTCCTGTGAATCTTAACAATACATTTTTGTCATGAAATGCATTTTCAAAAACATCATATCCTCTTTTTCCAATTTCCCCATTCCTAGGCGACATTTCAACCCCACCAACAAATCCAAGATTTCGAATATCAACCACATGATCGACTCCATTTAAAGAGTGTAGTGCATCTTCCCAATAGGGTGCCATCTGCGCTGCTTGATCAAATAATCCCTCCTCGGAATATACTTCAAGAGTTGCGAGAAGGGCTGCAGCCGCCAAGGGATGCGCTGAATAGGTATAACCATGGAATAGATCAATCATTTTTGGATCTCCATCTTGATAGGCATCATAAATTTCTTTTTTGACCATCACTGCTCCCATAGGAACCGTCCCACTAGTAAGACCTTTAGCACAAACAATCATATCGGGAACAACATCAAAATATTGTGCAGCAAAAGGCGTTCCCAGTCTTCCAAAACCCGTAATTACTTCATCAAAAATTAGTAGAATATCATGTTTTGTACATATCTCTCGAATTTTTTCTAGATATCCTTTGGGAGGGATTAATACACCTGTGGATCCTGCGATCGGTTCGGTTATGAATGCAGCTATTTGATCTGCTCCATGTTTTTCAATAATACGAAGTAAATCATCGGCTAGTTCCATCCCCCATTGTGGAACACCTTTGCTAAATGCATTTTTATCCAAATTATGAGTAGTCACTATTTGATCTACATTTTCAAGAAGCGCGAAATGTTTTTTATTCAACGGAAGACCACCTACTGAAATTCCACCGAATCCAACACCATGGTATGCTCTCTCTCTACCAACCAAAAGTGTTTTATCAATCTTCCCCCTATGTTGTTGATATCCAAGTGCTATTTTTAAAGCTGTGTCAACAGATTCTGAACCTGAATTAGTAAAAAAAACATATTGAAAATCATTAGAAGGTGCAATGTCTAATAATTTTCTTGCAGCTTCAAATCCTAAGGGGTGGCCCATTTGAAAAGAAGGTGCATAATCTAATTTTCTTGCCTGTCGCTGAATAGCTTTTACAATCTTTGGATGATTATGTCCTGCATTGCAACACCACAAACCCGACGTCCCATCTAATACCAAAGTTCCATCGACCTTTTTATAAAAAACGCCTTTCGATTCATTCATCAATCTTGGACTTTCTTTAAAAGCTCTATTTGCTGAAAATGGCATCCATAAATGTTCAAGATTTTTGTGCCCTTTCATCTTTTTAATCTCCGAACCACCAACTTTTATTTGAACTATCATAATCAATATAAATATGTTTCGCTTCTCGGAATTCGTCTAATGCTTCTATGCCGTGTTCTCGGCCAATTCCAGATTGTTTCATTCCACCAAACGGAGCTGCAATATTTTCCATCAATGGATTATTGATACAAACCGTTCCTGATTTGATTTTATCCGCAGCACTCATAGCACGATCAATATCTTTAGTAAAAATTGTACACCCTAAACCATACTTTGTTGCATTTGACATTTCAACTGCTTCATCCAAAGATTGGACTTTTTGAATTGGTATTACTGGGCTAAAAGATTCTTCTGTAACTATATCCATATCAGGAGTTATATGATCAAAAATCGTAGGCATATAAAAATATCCTGTATTTAATTTTTCTGGTTGATTCCCTCCAATAAGAATGCGAGCACCCTGTTTACTGGCTAGATTTACTTTTTCAATCGTATTCTCGAGCTGAACTTTTGATGCCATTGGACCCAAATCTGTATTTTCATCCATCGGATCTCCAAGTTTTATCTTTTTTGCTTCTTCAATCAAAGCTTCAGTAAACCTATCTGCAACACTATTATAAACATATACACGTTCAACAGAAGTGCATACCTGACCTGAATTCACAAAACCACCCCAAGATGTACCCTTTGCAGCGACTTCTATATCAGCATCATCACAAACTATTAAAGGGTCTTTTCCTCCTAATTCTAGAGACACTTTTTTTAGATTGTCTGCAGCAACTTTCGCAATTCTTTTCCCAGTCTGCGCTGATCCAGTAAAAGTAATTATTGGAACATCTGGGTGTTTTACAATTCCTTCACCAGCTTCAGAACCATATCCTGTTATAACATTCATAACTCCTGCTGGCATTATTCCACTAACAACCTCCATCCAATGTAAAATAGATAAGGACGTGATTTCACTAGGTTTCATAATTATGGTATTTCCAGCAGCCAAAGCAGGAGCGAGTTTCCAGCCCATAAGAGATAATGGGTAATTCCACGGAATGATACAACCCACTACTCCATATGGTTCATATCTTACTAAAGACATAGATTTTTTTTCTATAGGAGCAACAATTTTTCCTACCTGATCTCGAGCAAGTTCGCTATAATATTCAAGATATTCTGCAAGATCATCAATCTCATTAAGTGCATCTTTAAAAGGCTTTCCCATTTCCGATGAAATGGTTTTTGCTAATGTTTTAGCATTCTCTAAGGAAACTTTTGCAAGGGTTTTTAGATAATCACGGCGGTATCCAGGAGTCATGTTTCCCCATTCTTCAAATGCATTTTGAGCTGCGTCTACAGCTTTTTCTACATCAACATCTTCACTGGCAGGCACCCGAGCTATCGCTTTTTCAGTATATGGATTGACTACCTCAAATGTTTTCCCAGACTCTGCTTCACACCATTTATTATTTATATAATTTTTATAGTTCATTTTTTTCCCTTTGAAAATTTGGATAGTATTCCCTTGATATCTTTTAAAAAAAGAAAGAACACAATGATTGATCCAATTCCAAGCATGAATACGGTAATCCAAGTAAATATTT
>CAZEER010000136.1:0-2987 GCA_964511215.1 uncultured bacterium
TTTTAAATCCGTCCCGGTTAGATCGGCCCCGGTTAGGTCTGGCTTGAGGAGGACTACCTTTTCGAGTCTTGCCCCGGTTAGGTTTGCCTCTTCGAGGTTCGCTCGTAAGAGGTTTGCATTAGAAAGGTTCGCCCCGCTTAGGTTTGCTCTTCTGAGTACTGCCCTGGTTAGGTCTGCCCCGGAAAGGTCTGCCCCGACTAGGCCTGCCTGTTCGAGGTTTACCTTTTCAAGGTTTGCCCCGGAAAGGTCTGCGCCTGTTAGATCACAGTCCGGACAGCCATTGAAATACTTTAGCTTCTTTACAATCAAATTTTCAGCCTGAGCAGCGGGGCTGATTATCAAAAACACTGCAGCAAACAAAACAGAACACCGGAACACAAGAAGCCTCCTTTGCGCGCACCCACGTCAAAAGGATGGCCTAGGCGGGCCCGTTACTCAACCACGATGTGGAGTTTCAACGATCACGTCGTGTTACTCGACGCTGCATGACATCGACTTAATCCTCGATTAGCGAGAAAAGCAACGCAGAAATTCGCTGGACTTTACCTTCGACCGTGTAATTGAGACCCTTATGGATAGGGACGGCATGTCGAATGATGCAGCGAACGACTTCTTTACCTGCAATATCGAAGGCGCGTGGTTTGGAGAACTAACACCAAGATGAATGTACCCGGCCTCGGCTCGGATCTGCAGGTGCATTAGATAGAGACCGGCTTCAGCGCACTTCATTGAGACTGGAGCCCCCTTATCGCAAGATGGCGCTTATAGCGTGCGTTGAATGAAAGGGAAGGCCTATGAGTATTCGTTATGCAGAAGACTTTGAGGTAGGAGAAAAGTTTGATCTTGGTCGCTATCATGTGACACGCGAAGAGATAGTAAATTTTGCCCAAAAATATGATCCTTTTCCTTTTCACGTTGACGAGAAATTTGCATTAAAAACTGTTTTTGGGGGGATTATCTCTAGTGGTTGGCTGACGTCCCTTGTATGACTCCGTTTGATGCATAAAAATTTCTTAGAGTATGAAACAGTTCTGGGATCGCCAGGTCACGAAGAGGTGAAGTGGCCAACACCAGTTCGTCCCGATGATCAGTTAGAGGGTACACTTGAAGTGCTCGAACAACGCGTCTCAAGCAGTTGACCTGATTTAGGATTTGTCAGGTATCGTGCCACTCTGACAAATCAAAATGATGAAACAGTTTTCGACACCACAAGTACAATGATCATTAAGCCAAGGCCTCCCGAAACCTAAAGCACCTATAATTTAATGCGGGCATTCAACAATATAGATGTACCCTGCCTCGTGGTCAGACCTGCAGGTGCATTAACCTAGCCCTTGATACCGCCCAGTTTCATTGCCTTCTTTAGAACTGCCACACTTCCACCGTGATCCCCTGAGTTGTGAAGAGCTTCACCTTTGTCTCTAAGTGTCTTTACTTGCTCGGCATTTTTAACGTTTCCAGCAGACAGCGCTTTGTCGATAAGTCCAATTTTCATGGGACATGAGCCAGCGAAAGCGGACGAGGTCGCGAATAGAAGAAAAACCGCTGTTAATAAAGGTTTCATGTTCACTCACTCCGAATTTTGTCATGGATTTCTATACAATAAGTACGCAAGAAACACCCTAGCAGTTTTGCATACTGCCAAATAATACCGAATTCGCTGAACGCCCAACGGTTGGTTTCCAGGTTAAGTCGCCTCTGCTGTTGGATAAATCCGACGCTTCTGGCACCTCGCAATACGGCCCGGCCTAGAGCGTCATCGCCCAACTTTTAGGCGCCTGAGCAGCCCCGGACGGTCCCATATCAAGGCCCCTCGTCAGGCTTCTGCACTACCACCCCAGAAGAGAGGTTTGCAACATTTCGAAACTTGGATGGAGGCAAGCCCCGTGTGTGATGGGACGCGAAGCGAAATTTATCAATCATGAATACGGACTAACTTCGGCGATGCGGCCGGTCTGTTAGCCACTCTTAAAACGTCTGGATAATGCCCATACCCAACATCCGACAACAACGTATCCGATTGTAACGATAAATCCTAACGGTTAGGGAAACGCGCCTCCATCGTAATCGCGTAACTCGTAGAGGATCATGTTTACTGCGCCTCAAGTAAGTCATACTGAGACCATCCGAAAAGGAAGATCAAAATCTTCATGCTGCCGCAATCTGATAATCTAGATTCATTGTATTGACGACAAATCTAGTGATGGACTGTAGTCCACATCCTCCACCTCTTTTGTAATTACCTGACCACAAACAATATGTCCCAGCACTGAATCGAAGGCCAGTGTTGGGTCGCCATAGAGATCAAAGCCATCGTTGAGTGCTTTGGTTATGCGATCGCAAAACGCATTATCATCTTTACCAGTTATATATCGGTAGACTTTCAATCGAATGCTCCTTTTGCGCAGGTTAAGTTTCGATATTTATACTCGCCATCGTGCCATTGCGGCAGACCAAATTGGAAATTCATTAGGCTGTTGGAGGTTCGAACCGCACTAGACAATCAGCCGTATAAATCCGTCTCATACCGGACAGGCTATCAGCCGAACTGGCGCATATAACCCACAACAACAGCACTAATTTAGACCTCATTATCGATATGAGGGGTGAGTATTGACGGACCGCTAACCATGGTGTGTGTCGGGCCATTACGGGTGCAGCACGTGCCGCAAGCGATCATGTATTGTTGCGATGGGGAGCAGGCGTATCCCGTTGAAACGTCACCCGAAAAAGTGGTGAATACAATCTAAGTTTGTTTGTTTTAGGCGGGTTTGATCATGTGATGATATTTTCTGACTTTCCCATCTTTCAGGATTGCAGCACCCATCACTTTCTGCGGCACACCACCCCACGTAATAAGGTGGGTTCCAACAATCGTATCTTCACCATTGTGAATGGTGCTTTCATATTCAAATGCCTCTAATGGGGCATCTAAAATAAAACTTTCCATATCTTCAAGGCGCGCGCCTATAGGGGCATGTCTAAAC
>CAZEER010000137.1:0-2947 GCA_964511215.1 uncultured bacterium
TAATATCGAAGCTCATGGTATGCAATTTCATGAAAAAAGTTATGGATATATTGCTAATGACAGCACTTGGACTGCTCAATGGATTGACCGAGGAAGAAGGATGGTAGAGAGGGATAAGAATCAGCCCTGTATTATTATGTGGTCCATGGGAAATGAGGCTGGTGATGGAGAGAATTTTGTCAAATTATACGATTGGATAAAGTTAAGGGATGATTCTCGTCCAGTAGTGTATCAACCTGCATGGTATGAAAGACATACTGATGTGGTTTTTCCTATGTATAAAAATATAGAATTCATATCAGAATATGCTGAAAAGATAGTAGATAAACCGCTTATTTTATGCGAATTTGCTCACGCAATGGGGAATAGTGTTGGCAATCTAAAAGATTATTGGGACACTTTTGAAAAATATGATGCACTACAAGGCGGTTTTATTTGGGATTGGGTAGACCAGACTATTTTAAAGAAAGATGAAAATGGAAAAGAATATTGGGCGTATGGTGGTGATTTTGGTAAAGAGTTCTCTGAAAATGATTCTAATTTTTGTGCTAATGGATTGGTAGGAGCTGACCGATCTTTAAATCCTCATATTCATGAAGTTAAAAAAGTGTATCAGCCCATTAATTTTTCATTTATTTCAACTACAAATTTTCAATCTAAAATTAAAATTAAAAATCAGTACGATTTTATTGGATTGGATCATTTGGAATTTTCTTGGTTTATTCAAGAAGGTGGTGAGTTTATTAAATCTGGAATGCTTAATAAAATCAGATTATCTCCTAATGTATCTGGATTGTTTCAAATAGATCATCCTTTCAAGCAAAAACCGGGAGTTGAATATTTTCTTACAGTTCAAGCTCATACTAAACAAATTTCTCCAACAGTACCTAGAGGACATCTTGTTGCTTGGGAGCAATTTAAATTACCAGGTAAGGATATAGACACGTTTAACCAATCTATTGAATTTCCTGAACTGTCATTAGTAAAAAATGCTGATACAATAACAATTTCCGGACATGACTTTAAAATAAAATTTTCTAAAGATAATGGACAATTATCTAAATATTTATACAAGGGAAGTGATTTATTAAAAAGCGGTTTACAACCATATTTCTGGAGGGCTCCAACTGACAATGACCTTGGGAATGGTATGCAAAACCGAACTTCTATTTGGCGAAATGCTGGAAAGGAACTTTATATAAAACAGATCACTCATTCTATTGAAAGTAATTTGATTAGTATCCAGGTGTTATCCAGCCATGAATCAACAAATACAGAATTAAAAACAAGTTATCTTGTTTTTAGAAATGGTTCAATAAAAGTAACTCACGATTTATTATCAACTAATCCAAAAAATCCAGAAATTCCTCGTTTTGGAATGAGAATGTCTTTAACTGGAGATTTCTCCTATATGAATTGGTATGGTCGTGGACCCCATGAATCATACTGGGATAGAAAAATATCAGCTGCGATTGGGCGCTATAGTGGTAAGGTTTGGGAGCAAACTCATCCATATATTCGCCCACAAGAAACTGGCAATAAAACTGATATAAGATGGATGGCTGTTACTAATGGAAGTATTGGTGTTATGATTAAGGGTTTGCCAACATTTGATGGAAGTATACACCAATATCCCTATGAAGATCTAGATCATGTACCTCACAGTCAAAAACATGGGAAATTAGATCTGTTTCCCAAAGATCAAATTGATTGGTTAATTGATTACAAACAAATGGGTGTGGGCGGTGATAATAGCTGGGGAGCCACTCCTCACTCGCAATATATTTTAACCCCCAGTCCCATGTCATTTTCCTTTATATTCATTCCTTTTGAAGATAAGGATGACTTAAATGAATTATATAGAATGAGATAGAGAAATAAAAAGAAAACGAATGAGTATTCAATTAGCTTTTTCTCATTGTGGTGTGAGTTGTGGTAGTGTGTGAGATAGTGTGATATGAATTACATAACCTAATCGTAGGATTTTTGAGTTTAATCAGAGGTTATATTTGTAAGGCTAGGTTAATTGTAAAATCTGATAGATAGATATATTCATAGTAGCGAAGTATTTTTATATATTACTTTCAATTGTATAATATGTTATTCTATCAAAAAATAATAAAAAACATTATCATATCAAGTTATTGCTTGGTTACAGCTTTGTATGCCCAAGATTTAGAAGATCTATCCTTTGGAGACGACAATTCTCTGGATATAGCAACATGGAACATCGAGTGGTTTCCTAAAAATAATCAAATTACGATTGATTTTGTCACTGAAATTATTAACCTTTTAGATTTAGATATTCTTGCGATACAGGAAGTAGATGACACTACTATGTTTAATCAAATGTTAGATTCTTTGCCATCGTATTCTGGTTATTATGAATCAAGTTGGTTTGCTGGTTTAGCATATATATATAAAACAGAGCTGGTAGAAATCAATGATATCTATGAGATATACACAACCTCACCATACTGGAATGCATTTCCTCGCTCGCCAATGGTAATGGATATCAATTTTATGGAAGAAAATTATTTCATAATCAATAATCATTTTAAATGCTGTGGGGATGGTATAATTGATTTTGATGATACATCTGACGAAGAAAACAGAAGATATACTGCAATAAATCTAATTAAAGAATATATTGATAATAATCTTTCAAGTAATAATGTAATTGTATTGGGTGATTTGAATGATGATATTGCTGAAGATCCACCAAATAATATATTCCAAGAAGTTTTAGACGATTCCGCACATTATCGCTTTGCAGATCTTGAAATAGCTCAAGGAAACAGCTCTGAATGGTCATTTCCCAACTGGCCCTCCCATCTTGATCATATATTAATCACTGATGAACTATTTAATGAAATAAATAATTCAGAAGTGCAAACAATAAAAATTGATGAATATCTTGATGGTGGTTGGAATGAATATGACCAAA
>CAZEER010000138.1:0-2930 GCA_964511215.1 uncultured bacterium
CAACTCCGTTAAACTCCCATGCTGAAGTAAATGTAAAATTATCATCATCCCTTAGTGCCTCGCCTTCCTTAGTTTGATATTCTTCCCTGAAATGTCCACCACATGATTCACGGCGTTCTAGTGCATCACGCATCATCAACTCTCCTAGCTCAAAAAAGTCAGCTACTCTTCCAGCTTTCTCTAGTTCGGGGTTCAAGCTATTTTCATCACCGGGAACTTTTACTTTTTCCCAATAATCTTTTCTCAATTGTTGTATATCATTAATAGCTTGCGTTAAATCTTTTTTATTTCTTGACATACCACAGTGGTCCCAAACAATTTTCCCCAATTCTCTATGAAAACTTTCTACAGAACGACTACCATTATTCTTTATTAATTTTTTAATTCTTTCTCTGGCTCTATCCTCAGCATTTTTAAATTCTTCATGGTCAGTTTTTATTGGTTCAGTCCTTATATCTTCAGATAAATATTTTCCAATTGTATATGGTAAAACAAAATAACCGTCAGCTAAACCCTGCATAAGGGCTGACGCACCTAGGCGGTTCGCCCCATGATCTGAAAAGTTACATTCGCCAATTGCATAAAGACCTGGGACTGTAGTCATAAGGTCGTAATCTACCCAAAGTCCCCCCATAGTATAATGCACAGCCGGGAAAATTCTCATAGGGGTTACATAAGGATCGTCACCCGTTATTTTTTCGTACATGGTAAAAAGATTTCCATATCTTGAGGAAATAATATCTTTTCCTAATCGAGAAATGGCATCCTTAAAATCAAGATAAACCGCTAAGCCAGTGCTTCCAACACCATAACCTTCGTCACAACGTTCTTTAGCCGCTCTAGATGCAACATCTCTAGGGACAAGATTCCCAAAGGCAGGATATCTACGTTCTAAATAATAATCTCTATCTTCTTCTGGAATGTGTTCGGCCGGTCGTGTATCACCCTTCTTTTTTGGTACCCAGATTCTACCATCATTGCGTAATGATTCAGACATTAAAGTAAGCTTAGATTGATATTCACCTGACACAGGAATACAAGTAGGGTGTATCTGAGTAAAACACGGGTTTGCAAACATTGCACCCTTTTTATATGCTTTCCATGCTGCTGTTACATTGCTTCCCATAGCATTAGTAGATAGATAGTAAACATTTCCATAGCCACCAGTTGCAAGTACCACAGCATGACCAAAATATCGTTGATATTCACCTGTCACTAGATTACGAACAATCACACCTCTTGCTTTACCATTTATTTTTACAATATCAAGCATTTCATGTCTATTGTACATCTGAACATTTCCATTGGCAATTTGCCGGCTTAACGCGCTATAGGCACCTAACAGAAGTTGTTGACCAGTTTGCCCTCTTGCATAAAAAGTTCTAGATACTTGAACGCCACCAAAAGATCTATTATCTAAGGTCCCGCCATATTCGCGAGCAAATGGAACTCCTTGCGCTACACATTGATCAATAATACTTGCACTGACTTCGGAAAGACGATAAACATTTGCTTCTCTTGATCGGTAATCTCCACCTTTTATTGTATCATAAAACAAACGAAAAACAGAATCTCCATCATTTTGATAATTTTTAGCGGCATTGATTCCACCCTGGGCCGCTATGGAATGAGCACGTCTAGGGCTATCTTGAAAACAAAAAGTTTTCACCTTATATCCCATTTCAGCTAATGATGCAGATGCTGAAGCACCCGCGAGACCTGTCCCTATAATGATTATTTCTAATCTTCTTTTATTTGCGGGACTTACAAGTGGGACATGGGATTTATAATTTGTCCATTTGTCTGAAAGCGTACCATTTGGTATTTTACTATTTAATATCATCAACGCGTTATAAAAATATATAGTGGTATCGCAGCAAAAATAGCAGGAACAATAATTGCAATACCATTTGTTAAATATTTTAAAGGTTTTTCATACTGGCGCACTCTAACACCCGTTGTGTGAAATGCGGACTCCACACCATGGTGTAAGTGCATTGCAAGAGCAACCATACTAAAAACATAAAAAAAAGTGTAATATGGGTTTTTAAATGCCGCTATAACTATCGTATGTAAATCTTTTATTTTTTCACCATCATGTAAATTTTGATAGGGCAATTCTCCAAAGTGCATCTCATACCAAAAGCTTTTCATGTGTACAATTATAAAAAACATTAATATTATCCCAAGGAACGTCATATTTCTAGAACTCCAAGTGCTATTTATATTTCCACTAGAGACTTCATATTGTACAGACCTTGTGTTATTTGACTTAATAGCTAAAAAAATTGTAAAAGAAATATGTAGTATAATTGATGAGTATGTTAAGACTGACAAAATTTTAACCAATGGATTCATAGTCATAAACTGCGCATATTGATTGAATTGGGTTTGGCCATTTACACCAGGTATAAATAGTTGCAAGTTTCCAACTAAATGCCCAAATAAAAAAACAACTAGAAATAATCCCGATAATGCTGCTAATACTTTTCTGAAAATTGTAGATGTAAAATAAGTTTTCATTAAAATTATGTTAAATAATTACCAATCAAAACTTAAGGGCATAAATTATTTTACGCACAAAAAAAACAATTAATTTATTCTTTCAACTGTTTAGAATAATACCTACTGCATAAGAGACAAACCGTAAAACCAAATAATATTGGCATAAAAGGTGATGTTGGAATAAAATTAAAAACCAAGTAATAAACCGCAATAAGAATAAGAAACAACACAGTATGAATTATATTTCGTGCAAGTGTAGTGCCTAAACGAGTTACATAGGTATAAGCAAGAATTAAAAGACCTATGGAAATTAACCATAACCCAAAAAATTTGTATATAACAATCAAATAAGCTGGTAGATGGATATTAATTTTTGCAGAAAAAAGATTATTGAATGATGTTTGTAATAACGCTTCATTTGGAGG
>CAZEER010000139.1:0-2918 GCA_964511215.1 uncultured bacterium
TGTGTTTCACCTACTGCAAGAATTGTAATATTCAAGCTGGCAATAATTCCAGTACCTGAAACATCATCAGGAAAGACTCCCATAACTCCGATATCCAGAGTGGTCTCACCAGAAGTATTATTAATATCTGTAAATGCTAATGGATCCACATTAGCGGTTTCCATAAATGGTCCAATATCCCAGCTGTCCACTAGTATCTTCGTTGGGTCAAAATTAATAATAATTTCCGCACCTGCGACATTGGACACTTCCTCCGCATAAATATCTAGAGATATCTGCTGATTCACCGAAGCCGAGTTATACATTTGGTAGATACGTAACGCTGGACCGGAAACAGCATCAATGGTAAAAGATACACTATCAGGCTGTGCCTGTAAATCCCCGGATACATACCGACCCTGCACAAGAAATGTATGGGTGCCTTCATCCAAGTATTCTAGAAGCATAAATTCATAGGGATACCAATTTTCCTCATCCAATTGATGACTCCAGTTGTTATCATCAATCTTGGTACGGTATGTCATTCCTTCCTTGTTTCCCTGCCACTCAGCAACCAAAGAATGTTCATCATAAGTGATACCTTGTAAGGGACTATTAATGCTAGTTGTTGGTCCCTCGTAAGTGGGGTTTGTTGGGTCTAGTGGATTATCATAATTAATATCATCCACTCCGCAGGAAAAAAATACTGCAGCTATAGATATGTAAAATAATCGTACCATATTAAAAATTCATGGAAACGCTTAATCTTTTGGTATTCAAAATAGGATCATAGGAAAAAGACACACTCGATCCATAATCAGTCGGAAAACGAAGCCAAGCTTCGACCGCACTGGATATCCAGACAGTTGCCAATATCCCTGTCATTAACCCAGCAGTTGATTTCGCAGAAGCCATATCCGCATGATTGTCTTCCATAACCGTACGATATGAATCTATTTCTGTCATTACTTCCTGATCATTGTACGCATCCACCGAATTATTATAATCTGTTTTTGATGCAAAATATTCGCTCCACGTAAGCCCAGTGCCAATTAACGATCCCAAATATGCAACAGCAAAAATAGTTCCTGTTACTCGGCGATTATTATGAGTATTATCGGATGAATACCATTGTCCATATCCTGGAAGCATCACAGACTTGAGAAAGGATTCCCTTTTTGTCTTTCTTTCCAATTCTATTTTTTCTTCTCTTGTCTGTCCCAGATTTAAGCTAAATTTTCTCGTTTCTGTCTCAAACCCTGGTGAAACAAATTGAATTTTATATTTTTTATCTGGTTCCAATTCTTCTTCAAGAATGGGAATGTCTTTCCAATATTCTTCATTTTTGAAGACCTGAATATTATTTAATGATGATGTGAAAGAAATAACAGGAAGGTTTATTGAGGAATAAAAATCAGCAATCCACTTATTTACCATATTATTATCAAGGAGTTGGTCCATAGTCCCTTTATGTTTTATATCTAACGATCCCTGTATATTCCCTGTAACAATATCCGTAAGTTTAATTGTACCCCGATAAGACATTTCCCCTGCTTCAAATCGTTTATACTCACCTGGTTTTAATTCCTTATAAGTCCATCCAAATTCTTTATTAAATATTCGTGCTTCGTCTTTCGAAACAATTTCGCCTATAAATTCGGCTGATTCTGCAACTCCATTCAATATCACAAAAATCATTTTATCAACTGGCGTTATTTTGTTAATCTCTATCAAACATTCATCTGTACTACATTCGGTATTAAATCCCTGCTCTTCCAATACATCATCGATCATTTGTCGCTCCATGACCTTTAACTTGGTTTGATTAATAATACTGGTCACAAATTTATCAGTAAGATTGCTAATTTCAGGTGAAGAAATACCAGTTTCAGAAAGCAATTTTACCGCGATATCGAAATTCTTTTCATCAGAAACAGATATAAAATATATTCCTTTCTTATTGGCAGCAATTTCATCAAGCATTTCATCGAAAACTACATTGGGAGCCTTGTATTGCTTGAAATATTTTAAATCAATAATTGCTCGTACTGATTGATTGGGAACGTCTGATAGAATTTTTACTTTGGATAGAGCGATACCATCACTATCGGTAGAAGTTCTTTCATCAAGATTCATTTTGCCAATTACAACTTTAAATTCAACAGGTAATCCTTTTACTCTTTGAGCAAGAAATCCTGATGTATTTACCTCAAAAATTAAATCACGGTTAAGATCCTGCCCATTTTTTCCTGCCTGCTGTGTATTTTTTGCGTTAGTATTTAAATTATTTATTATTTTCTCAATACGATTAGGAATTTCCGTATTAATTAATTGTTTTTGTTCGCCGTCCCCAAACCAAACTAGTTTACCATGGGTTTTATAAATAGCTTCGTACGATTTTACTAGATAGCTGAGTTCTTCTACAATTTCAACGTTTGGTATAGTATTATTTGCTTGTTTAAAAAACTCCTTACTGAGATCAATATATTTTTCGGTGTTTTTCTTATGTTTACGTATATCTAATTGCCAATACACCCAATACTGCTTTTTATCTTCAAAATCATCTATTTTTTTGGCTCCTTCAATCACTTCATAGGAAGTAGATTTTAACATTGATTTTACTTCTTCTTTCGAAATACCAGTTCCCTCTACCCAGTTATCTTCAAAGGTAGATGAAATTGTAGTATTGATTTGTCTAGAAATATCTCCTAAGGCAATTTGATTTGCTTTTTCTCGATATTCTTCAACAGACTTACCCTTCTTATCCACAACGCCAATTCCATTGTAAAAATTTGGATTTGATGGTGTTTGCGTTATCCAATTGGGCTTTTTATTCTGTCCCAAAACAAATGAAAATATTAGAAAAAGAGGGATTAACAATTTTGTTAATCTATTTAATACGGAAATAATATAATTTAAAATCATAAGCTCAAATCTAC
>CAZEER010000140.1:0-2815 GCA_964511215.1 uncultured bacterium
TATAATAATTAACAATAATCTATAATATGAATCATACAAAAACCAAAACCTCAGAATCTTTTTTAGATTTTTCCTTAAATAACGATTTAATTAAGGCTATCAAAGAACTGGGTTTTAATCATCCAACACCTATTCAACAGAGAGTTATTCCGTACTTAATGTCCTCTAACCAAGATTTGATTGCTTCTGCCCAGACTGGTACAGGGAAAACTGCTGCGTTCGGCTTACCCATTATAGATCAGACCATTATCAATAATAGTCATGTTCAAACACTGATTTTATGCCCAACACGAGAACTTTGTATCCAGATTACAAATGATCTAATAAAATATTCTAAATATTTGGATAAGATAAATATTTTAGCAGTCTATGGTGGTTCCAAAATTGAAAAACAAATAAAATCTCTAAAAAGAGGACCCCAAATTGTAGTTGGTACTCCTGGTAGAACAAAAGATTTGATCAAAAGAAAAAAATTATTTATTGGAAATATTGATCGTTTGATTTTGGATGAGGCTGATGAAATGCTGTCAATGGGATTTAAAGATGATCTTGAAACAATTATTAAAGCAACATCAAAGAAAAAACAAATTTTACTTTTTTCTGCGACAATGACCCATAAGGTTGTTGCTATTACAAAAAAATACATGAATAATTCTTTAGAGATTGCAGTCACGAGTGTAAATCGAGCTGCTGATAATGTTCAGCATATATATTATATGGCACAAGCAAAAGATAGATATGAAGTAATCAAACGAATTGCAGATATGAACCCAAATATATATGGAATTGTATTTTGTCGTACACGCAGAGAAACTAAAGAAGTTGCTAATAAATTAATGAATGATCATTATAATGCAGATACTATACATGGAGATTTAACTCAAGCTGAAAGAGATGATGTCATGGGACGTTTTAGAAAACGCCAATTGCAAATCTTAGTAGCAACAGATGTAGCTTCCCGAGGATTAGATGTTGATGATTTAACTCATGTTATTAATTATAATTTACCTGATGATAATGAAATATATATTCATAGAAGTGGAAGAACTGGTAGAGCAGGGAAAAAAGGTGTTTCAATAGTTATTATTCATGCACGTGAAATAAGAAAATTAAAAGGTATAGAAAAAGCCTCAGATATATCATTTGTAAAAAAAGTAGTTCCAAATGGATTAGACATATGTAAAAAACGTTTATATGCACTTATTGATAAAATTGAAAAAGTTAATGTTAACGAAGAGCAAATAGGACCCTTTTTACCATATATTTATGAGAAATTAAATTGGTTAGATAGGGAAAAACTTATTAAGCACTTTGTGTCAACTGAATTCAATAGATATTTATCCTACTATAAAAACTCTAAGGACATTAACATAGAAGCCAATGATAAGGGGAATCTTAAAAATAAAAAAAGAAATCGAAGAAAATTCTTTAATTCAAACAGAAAAAATCGAAAAAATAAAAGATACAAAAGAAAGAAGTAGTTGTGTTATTATTTATCTAAAATCAATGCCTATTCAATTTTAGCATATCGTTTGGAATTGATCAAATGCAGGATAAAATTTTTGGGTGTTTAGATGGGTTGATTGGAAAATAGAAATATGTTGACTTTATTTTTCTGTAAAAAATTGGGGGTGAAAGATATTTTTCCCTTCAAAATATTTTGTTCCATTAACGTAGCTGAAATATTTTCTGCACTCGCATGAGAGATACTCGATATCGATGGGTTGAAATCTACGCTTAGCTTCTGGCCAATATTTTTTTTGTAAATTTATCATGTTATCACATGTTTCCTGATGATTATCTAGGCCAAAGTGTAGCTGAAGTCGATCGAGAAAAGCTACAGCGCCAATACCTGTAGGAACATGGCTTCCGGGATTAATTATGTCGGGGCGAAACCATGCCAAATCCATTACAGCCATAAAAATAGGAAAATTATTTTGCATTTTAAACAAAGCGTTTACCGCATCGGTAGCCTTTATTACATCACCACAAGCTCTAGTTATAACATCAGTTAATGATTCTTTAATTTCTCCAAATAAAGTTACTGCAGCATCAATCCTCGAGTATTCTATTCCTTCCACATTTACTGGGCCGACCGGGTAAGCCGTAAGATTGCACCAAGGTTTAAAGGAGTCCAGTTTTTTACGTAATTCTTCAGGATTGGAAAGAATGTTTATCGATAGTTTATCCAATGTCTCCTGCCTATTACACCAGCGGGCAAAAAATAAGGCATGTATTAAGGCGGGTAGATCTGTTTCTAAATTTTTAGCGAAACGTATAATCGCTTTGCTGCCGCGGTCATCTTCGCGAAATACATTTAAGAAGCGTCCCTTTTGAAAAATTGGATCATCTGTCCATGGAGCAGGGTCGCTATTTTTTCTTGCCATACGAATTTTTTCTCGTTCACGGCAAAAATCAAAAAAAGCGGCCACAGGGTCATCCAGTATTAACCCATCAAGTGCTGTGGCATAGGGATTATGAAGTTTGTGCATTTAATTAGAAATTATAAAACAGATTAACAAATAAAAAAACCTTAGTGATATGATTTTATTAAACAAGATTTTACAATCATTGAAGTAATAAATGTTTTCAAATTTTTAAACAAATATTTCTTTGGAAGTCGTAATGGATTAATTCAAATTAGAATTACTAAGAATGATATTGATTTAGTTTTTTAAATTAAGTGCAAATTTATTTTTGAAACAGAATCTATTGAATACGATTGAAAGAAATGAGTGAATTATTCATTGAAATCTCATATTTATGAACGGTAGTTAAATTTATTTTAGGAGCATAAATGAAATCTTATATATAT
>CAZEER010000141.1:0-2811 GCA_964511215.1 uncultured bacterium
TATGTGGATTAAGTTTTTTCTTTTATGATGATCTTTCTACAGAAGAAAAATGGGGAAATATTTTGGCTGTTTTTTCTGGTATTGGTTTTGCTGGTTTAACTTTATTTATGAGAAAAGAAAAAGATGCAAAACCTATTCATTCTATCTTAATTGGAAATGTGATAACATTTCTACTTTGCTTGCCTTTTTATTACAATGGTATTACGATGGAAATAAAACCATGGATAACTATTTTTTTTCTTGGTTTTGTTCAGCTCGGACTAGCTTATATATTTTTTAGTATTGCAATTAAATATGTTAATGCACTTGATGCAATTATTTACCCTGTTATAGAACCTTTATTTAACCCAACATTAACCTTCTTGTTCTTGGGTGAAAAAATGAGTAATACAGCTGTATTAGGAGGGATATTGGTTTTAACTGGTGTTATTGGTAGAAGTATTTTTCAAGCTCAAGATTGATTTAATTGAAATATTAATAATAAAGATTTTCTACCCTTCTCTAAGATTGTATGCTTTGTGTACTCTATCTATTGCAACCATGAATGACGCAATCCTCATTGGAACATTTTTACTATCTTTCAATTCAAATACTTCATTAAATGCTTGAACCATTTTTTCTTCTAGTTTTTTATTTACATCATCATTTGTCCATTTAAATTGTTGTAGGTTTTGAACCCACTCAAAATATGACACTGTAACTCCACCAGCATTTGTTAAAATATCAGGGATGATAGCTATTTTCCTATCCCATAGTTTGTTTGCTGCAGGACCCGTTACTGGGCCATTTGCAGCTTCTACAATGACCTTGCAATCAATTGAATTCACATTTGTTTCGTTAATTGCACTTCCTAATGCGGCTGGAATTAGAAAATCACATTCTAATGCTAAAAGTTCATCATTAGATATTTTTTTCCCCTGCCCAAAACCATCAATGGTTCTTTGCTTGCGATTGTAATCGAAGAGTGATGGAATGTCAAGCCCTTCTGGATCGTAGATGCCTCCGGTGACATCGCTTACGGCAATAATTTTACAACCATATTCATATAGAAATTTTGCTGCATAAGACCCTACATTTCCAAATCCTTGAATGACAACTTTAGCATTTTTTAGTGATATGTTCCACTTTTCAGCTGTCTCTCGAGTTATTACAGCAGTACCTCTTCCAGTTGCTGCTTCTCTACCTTCTGATCCTCCTAGTTCTAATGGTTTCCCTGTTACAATTGCAGGTGTATAACCATGGATTTGGCTATATTCATCCATAAACCAACTCATAACCTGGGCGTTTGTATTGACATCGGGAGCAGGTATATCAACATTTACACCAATTATTGGATCGATAGCTCGAAAAAATCTTCTGGACATTCTTTCTATTTCTGTCTTACTGTATTTTGAAGGATCAATTCCTATTCCTCCTTTACCGCCACCATATGGGATGTCAAGTAAGGACGTTTTCCATGTCATTAGAGTCGCAAGTGACCTCACCTCTTCAATGTCAACATGTTGGTGATATCTTATTCCACCTTTAAAGGGTCCCCTTGTATTATTATGTTGTACTCTAAAACCTATAACACTCTCAACTTCCCCATTATCTCTTCTAAATGGAACCTCGACTGTTAATTCACGGTCAGGTATCTCAAGTGCCTTTGCAATATTTTGTTTGAGACCTAAATTTCTAACTGCTTCTTCATAGGCTGCGGATGTAGGATTAGAGCTTGATGACATAATGCCCCCTTTTATTTTTTATATCTATTTGCGCTGTATGTATTAATAATTAAACCTTATTAGAAACTTGAAATAAGATAAACAAATTAATGCTATGAGTAATCATTATCTTTAAAAAATTTCATGGCCTCGTTTCTTTTACAGGTGTTACTTATTTTATTACATCTTTTAATTATATCCTCTCTATCATAAATATGTTCTTCGGGTTCTTTGCGAATTGCTTTTACTAATGATAAGAAGGGGTTAGTAATTGTTTGGTATGTAAACATCAAAAATGTTTTTGAAATATAATACCAAATTGATTCAGTAAAAAAATGACTATAACTGATATTTGTATCATGAGATATTGTATAGTGAAACCAATAGGCAGGCATATAGAGTAAATCTCCTGGGTTCAAAGTAAATGAAATCTCATTTTTAGGATTTTTATCTGTGACATATAAAGGATTAGGGCTAAGGAGGCTCTTATACTTTATAGAAAAAAATTTTTCTCTAGATTTTGAAATATACCATGTTTTTTTGCCATTTAAATGTATTATAAGCCCAGAGATAATATGGGCATGCTTAGTAAAAGTACAATTTTTAGTGCTGAGAAAGAAAGTTTTCTGTCGGGATGTTTTTCCAAACGATAAAAAATAATCAAATATATTCTTTTTTTTATTTTTTATTTTTTTAATAAATGTTGTATCAATATAACGAGTTATCTTATTTCCAATTTTTGTATTTGCTCTTAATCTGTATTTCTCTCCTTCTGAGATTTTATCTATCAGTTTAGATATTGTTAGAACTTCTTTATCAGAATTTGGGTTTAAAGAGATAACTTCCTCATCTTTAAACTTTGACATTAGAAAATCTAAGTTAATATGGGAATCGATTACATTTCTTACTATGAATGGTTTTTTTATAATCTTAAAATAATATTCAATTTCATTAAAAGGGCTGGATTCGTGGAAGGTCTTTATAGATTCCATAATTCTTTAGTAATAAAAACCCCGTTTATAAACGGGGTTTTTATTAGTGAATTGATTTTAGATTATAATTCGCAGCTCATATCATGACCACAGCACATTGGTGATTTAATTTTTCC
>CAZEER010000142.1:0-2673 GCA_964511215.1 uncultured bacterium
AGATAGCACTTCAGTCTAACTTAATATTTGTTTTTATAGTTTATAATGCCGGATGCGCCAGTACTGATTATAAAAAAATTGCCACAGAAGATCCATACCGCATGATCGAAATGCAGGAAAATTTATTAAAAGATAGAATCACAAAAGAAATGAAAACGGCGCTGATAACCTCACACAACAAGGTTGGGATACTAGCCTTTAATAATAAGGAATATAAAAAAGCAGCAGATCATTTTTCCAATGCATTAAAGATTTCTGAAAACGATACTCTTTCTACGTACAATCTCTTTATTGCGGAAGGACACATATTATTTCAAACGGGAAATAAGGATAAATTGTGGGATGCAATACAGTTATATTACAAAGCAGCTCAATTGCAACCAGAGTTGGGTGACCCACATTATTATATAGGACAATCGTACCACAAAATAGGGGATACAGAATTCGATCTTATTCTTGAATCGTATAAAACTGCGCTAGATTTAAAGCTTACAGATAAAAAGAGACGGGAAATAAAATCAGAATACTCTTTAGCTTTGGACAGAGAAAAAAAATTAAAAAACTTTTGGAAATGATCTATAATTAACCGTTTTCCACATATATTTTTATAATCTATAAATTCTTGACACATTAATTAATTTGCATTAAAATCCTTAAGCTTTAGCGCATTTAGTTGCTAAAAGTGTTCATAATCCGAGGTAAAACATGACACTATTACAAAGCATAGAGAGGCGATTTCTATTCGCTACCATAATCCTTACGCTTATGGGAAACCCCATATTTGCAGGGAAACTATCTGGTAAAATTGTTGATTCAGATGGTAAAAAATTAGATGGGAAGGCAACAGTAACTCTTTTTTCGGGTACAGAAAAAGTTGAGGAAGAGAAAACAAAAGGAAAGTTTTCCTTCAAAGGGCTCGATGATGGTGAGTATACTCTAAGGGCATCGCACCCCGATGCTGGTTCTGTTGAAAAACTTGTTGTTATTCCTACAGATAAAAAACTTGGCGATATCTTTTTATCAAATGAAAAACCCAGCGCCCCTGTTGTTGAGGCAGATGGCGCAGATGATAAAGCCCCAGTTCTCAATGCGGGACCCGTTTCGATAGATGTGCCCAAATCTCTTGAAGCGATGGGTGCCCCCAGTAAAGATTTCATTATAAATGAATTAAACTTTGAAATTAAAAAACTTAATGCCGAGTTAAAGCACCTAACCCAAGACCTCGATGATCTTAAAGCATTGAGTAAAATGTGGGTTAATCCATTAACAATTTATTCTAAGGAGATTATTTTAAAAAATGGAAGCACGGTTTTTGGGAAAATTATTTATCAAGATGACAAATCTCTAAAAGTAGAAACCCTTGTGGGTTATTTAATCGTTGATCGCACCCAGGTTGTTAGAATTGTTGATAATGTAATAACTGAGGATACACAGGAATATGTGCCAGAGCAGATACGCGAAAGCTATACCCCTCCGCCAATGCCAAAACTTGCACAACCTAGATATACGTCTCCAAACAACTCAGCAAGACTCGCCAGCACCAAATTATCAGCCAATTGTGTGTTGGTTGGTAATATATCTGAAAAGAAAGATAGCCAAGGAAATATTATTTTTGATGGTGAAATAAAAAACATTGGTGGGCGCAGAGCTGACTTTGTAAAGGTAGATTTTGTTTTCAGAAAAAACTGGAGTGGGGAAACTAGAACCTTAACAACTTTTGTGAAAGGGTCATATAACACATTTGATACAGGAATTGTTTCAGATGCCAGTTTACTGCCAGGCGCAAATGGAAAGTTTGATCTATATGTTCCTCAAGATTTTGGAACATTTATTGGATATTCTTATGTGATAGACTGGGAAGAATATCAGTAGGCTGATGAGATTGTAGAATTCAATGTTGTGTATGAATAAAAATATTAAAAACATCGTAATTATATTGTTCTTTTCAAATATAATTACAGCAGGAACACGCGTTGCCTATTCGAGACCGGGGATGATGATGCGTATACCAACGTCGAGTAATAAGGTTGCACCTTATCTATTTAGAACTGGATTTGGAACAGAAATTCACAATCTAAATCCGTTTAATTCTGCAGGGGGCCTTTTTTTTGACATGGAAATAAGCAGGGGTTTTAGTTTTGGTTTTTCTGCTGTTGTTCCAGGTGACACATCTCGTATAAATCCTGGACTAAATGGATACTCATTAGAAAATTCTACATATAACCCTCCGGTGGAATTTGGATTTCATTTTCAGCAACGAGTTTATTCTTATAACGACATTTCATTATCTGTTGGACTGCAGGATGTCGTTTTTGAAAGTGAGCAGACCTCAGATCAAATAATGAGTTTGAATACATCTTTATTGTCATTTTTCACTGTTCTTTCCAGTGAAAAAGATCTAGGTGAATATAAAATGAATACCTACATGGGTTTTGGGACAGGGGGCCTTGCACCAGCGAATCCTGTTCCAGAAATTAAAGAGAATGGAGAGCAGGTTTCTGCCCATCCAGACACTGCTCGATATGTTTCTGGATTTTCTGATTCAACTAGGACAAATTCAGAAGCAGGATCAGGAGTTTTTGTAGGTTTTTTATTAAAGACCCCGTTTTTTGTTGAATGGGGTGGAATGGATATTGTGGGTGAATTCGACGGGACAGGTGTCAATGTGGGACT
>CAZEER010000143.1:0-2633 GCA_964511215.1 uncultured bacterium
AGTTGATTTAGATGCTGTAGTTCATAAGTCGGATTATTTAATTGTAAAATGGGATAAGTCAGTTTTTAAAGGTGGCGGAACTCATGGAGAAATCACAATGGCTTATTGGCATAAAAAACCTATATTTCTTGTAAATAGATTGCCTATAGATGATATCAGTTCTTGGATATTTTCCTGTTCAGAGGATATTTTTGATAACTTTGAAGAATTAAAGAAGAAACTAGTAGAACTATACTCTTGATACAACTTACTACACATTCCTGGGTTTTTTTGTTTGTAGGATGATGTTAGATTAAGTGAAAATACATGATTCCATTATAACAGGAATATAAAGAACAAAATATTTAATTTAATCAAGATCAATTTTCAACATGAGACTTTTAGAAAATAAAATTGCTATCATCACTGGTGGTGGACGTGGGATTGGTAAAGCAACTGCTCATCAATATTCTGAAGAAGGTGCGACGGTGATCATTGCTGAATGCGACAAACAATCAGGCCAGGGAACTGCTGACTCGATTGGTGGTTACTTTATCAAAGTAGACATTAGTAATGAAGATAGTGTTACTTCATTATTTGAATATGTAAAAACGAAATTTAACCGGTTGGATATTCTCGTAAACAATGCTGGTGTGCTGCAGGACAGTACTTTGAAAAAAATGGGATCTAACCAGTTTGATACGGTCATCAGGGTGAATCTTCGCGGTACTTACCTATGCGGAAAGGCAGCAGCGGATATCATGATAGAGCAGGGTAGTGGCGTCATCCTGAATGCAGCATCTGTTGTTGCACATAATGGAAATTTTGGTCAAACTAATTATGTAGCTAGCAAGACGGGCGTTATTGGTATGACAAAAGTATGGGCAAGAGAATTAGGAAAAGATGGTATACGTGTCAATGCAATCGCGCCGGGCTTCATTCAAACGGATATGACAGCTGATATGCCTGAAAAAATCATCCGCATGATGGGTGACAAAGTACCTCTCAAGCGATGGGGGCAACCTGAAGATGTTGCATATGCTTATACATTTTTAGCGAGTGATGAAGCTAGTTATATTACAGGAACCGTTCTCAACGTTGATGGTGGTGTTATTGTATAGGAGTATTGTATAAATGTTAAGTGTTAGACTTGTCTCCACTTCAAATTTGTGGTTTTTTTTATTTGTCGGATTCTGGGTGAATACTTGAATGGAACTTTTTTTTAGTGACCGCATATATATGATATCCCAAGAAAAAATAGCAGAGGGGAGATTTACTCTCCATTGTATTGAGTTGGTTATATAAGCCATCTTCTCTCTGCTAACCTTCCAATAAAAAAAAACAAGGCTCATATTTCTATGGTTTTTTATTTGCCATGGTGATTGGTAGATTTAAATATGGACCCATTATCAATGGAAAAGGCAATGCTTAAAAATATGGTTGAAAAAACAGGAAGAAATATTGATGATTGGCTTGCTATTGTGATGCAGAAACACTTTTTAAAACATGGTGAAATTGTAAAGTATTTAAAATCAGAATATTTATTAACTCATGGATATGCAAATCTTATAGCAAGAAAATATTTTGCCAATAATAAAAGATAAAAAATAATTAAACCCCACATTCGTGGGGATTTTTTATTTGTGTAACAATGAATAGATTTCTATAGTTTAATATATATACTAATTAAAACTAAATGCGGGATACTATGGATAATAAAAAAAATATTGTAATTACTGGAGGAAATCGCGGGATTGGATATGGCTTACTTAAAATACTCTCAGATAAACACAATGTTATAATAACAGTAAGGGATAATAAAAAAGGAAAAAACGCTATTGCGGGATTAAGTAATTCAAAAAATGAAATAAACTATGTAGTTATGGATGTAGAGAGTTCTGATTCAGTAATGAAGGCTGCGGATGTTATTAAACAAAGATTCAATAAGGTTGATTTATTAATTAATAATGCAGGAATTCTTATTAAAGAGTATCAGCTTCCTGCAATTGAAACGAGTGAGGATTCCATATTGAAAACATTTAACACCAATACTCTTGGTGTCCTGAGGGTTTGCAAATCAATTGTACCGATGATGACCAATGGTGGCAGAATAGTCAATATATCAAGTGGCATGGGGCAATTAGATGAAATGGAGAGTGGCTCAACAGCATATCGTATATCCAAAACAGCTTTAAATGCTTTAACAAAAATACTTTCCAATGAATTATTATCTTTAGGAGTAAAAGTAAACACAATTTGCCCAGGTTGGGTTAAAACCGATATGGGAGGGGAGAATGCAACACTTACGGTTGAAGAGAGTAGCACTAAAATTGCAGCTTTTTCGTTAAGAAATAATTTCCCAAATGGTCAATTCTTAAGACATGGTGAGGAAATACCTTGGTAAAATATGAATGAAAGATTAAGTCTTTTTATGAGTGGGTATTTTTATTTGTAGGATGATAGCAAATCCAATTTTATTTGAAGCAAATATAAATTCTTTTGTTTTTTTTTGTTTTACATAAATATATTCACACATGAAAATAACTATAATATTAACAATAATTGGTGCTGCTGCTGGTTTTGCTTATGCATCTGTGTCAGGTTGTGATTCTGTATGCTCAATTGCATCTTCATCACTGAATACTACTGCCTAT
>CAZEER010000144.1:0-2627 GCA_964511215.1 uncultured bacterium
AAACTTGAGTATTAAACCCATAGATCTCTTTTTTTGTGTGTCTAAAGTATTCATGTTAGATTTAAATAAATCAAGAGAGTTTTTAATGAAAATATTATCATTTATTACTTTATTAATTTTAGCTGGTTGCTCATCGGGGACTCCGGTAAACATTGAAGATGTTTTGTATGAACGAAGTGGAAGATTTATAACTGGTGACAACTATAGTAATCTGTTTTTTAAAAACCAGAAGGTATACAGTGGCCCGGGGTTTAGACTATACCGCTCCGGCGAAAAAATGGAAGAAGGAACATTAAAAAATGGGTGGAAATCCGGCGTGTGGACCGGATATTATAAAGATAAAAAGAAAAAATTTGTGGGTTCCTACAAAAAGGGGAAGTCTGATGGGGGTTGGATAGGATATTATAGAAGTGGAGAAAAAAAATATGAAGGAAACTACTATAATGGTTTTCAAATCGGCACCTGGAGCTATTACAATAAAAAAGGGCAGAAAAAATTAGAAGAAGAGTATTTTATTTGCACAGATGAATGCGAAGAAACTCATCCTCCGGATAGAAGGGGAACTAAATATATATGTGCGAATCTTGGTAAGATTGTAGATGAAAAGAAATTTTAATTTTTTCTCAACACTGATAAATAATTTGTTGTCCCTGGCACACCCACTGGAACACCACCAGTAATTACATATTTCTCTCCTTTCTCAAGCAATCCATAATCTGAAATCTCATTATCAACAATATCAGGAATTTCATCAGAAGAAAAATATTCTTGAACTAAAATGGGATGCACGCCCCAAACAATTAATAATTGTCTGCATGTTTTTTTGAATGGTGTCATTGCAATTATTTTTGCAGTAGGTCTATATCGCGATGTCATCCGAGCTGTGCTCCCAGTGTGTGTCATAGTAACCAATATATTTATTCTTTGAACACGAGCCACAGAACACGCTGCATTACTAATAGCCTGAGAAGTATCTAATTGGCTTTCATCTTTAAAATCATATTGGTTTTGTTTGCCAACAAAGGCCTCCGTTTCTTTAATCACCTTTTTTAATACCATTATTACTTTCTTTGGGTGTTTACCCACTGCTGTCTCGCCTGTGACCATTAAGGCGTCAGCACCATCCAAAATAGAGTTGGCAATATCACTGACTTCCGCTCTTGTCGGAATAGGGCGCTTAGTCATCGAGTCTAAAATTTGAGTCGCAATTACAACCGGCTTCCCAAGTAGTCTTGCCGCTCTAACAACCTCATTTTGAATCAGGGGCACTTTCTCTAAAGGCATCTCAACTCCTAAATCTCCACGCGCTACCATCACCGCATCAAATTTTTCTATTATTTCACCCAAGTTCTCTACTGCTTCCCACTGTTCTATTTTTGCCATAATTGGGGTTGTGTAACCCATTTGCTCCACTATTTTTTGTATAAACTTGTAGTCTGATGGCCGTCGCACAAATGATAATGCAATCCAATCTGCTCCTTTTTCTAAAGATAATCTTAAATCTTCTAAATCCTGATCGGTCAAAATAGGCAGGTCTAGCCCAACCCTTGGAAAGTTAACCCCTTTTTTACTTTCAATCATTCCATCTTCGGTAGCAATGCACGTTAATATAGTATCTGATATGTGATTGATTACTTCTAAACTAACTTTTCCATCATCTATCAAGATTTTTGCACCTTTATTTACTTTTTGAAATTTGATATTTTTAGAAACGGGAATGACCTTATCTCCGATGATTTCATTGCTTATTTGGATAGTATCACCTTGCTTTATTTTTAAAGGCTTATCAAGTTTATTTACCCGAATCTTTGGTCCAGCTAAATCTGCTAAAATTGCTGGGCGGTGTCCCGTTGAAAGCCTTACGCTTTTTATTAAATCAAAAAAATTTGTTTTTTCTTCTATTGTTCCATGGGACAGATTTACTCGAAAACAAGAAACGCCAGCATCAACCAATTTTTGAAGGCTTTTTGATGTGGAACAAGCTGGTCCAACTGTCGCAATAATTTTTGTTCTAATATCTTTTATTTTTTTCTTTACCATTTATAATCTCCCAGCCTTTGGGTCAATATTAAAGTATAATTATTTGGCACCTATTTAAACACATTGCTCCCAACTGCAATCTTTTAATTCATAAACCCCGGAACAATCAACCGGAAACGATCAATTGTAGCGTCAAATTCTTCTCCAGATTGTTTTTTCATTCTATAATTACCTTCCATAAAACCTATTGGGGTTGGCAGTGGACAAAAGCTTGTATACTCAAACGAACACCCTGGTAAAATGATTGGTCTTTGTCCAATTACCCCGGGTCCGTGAATGTCTTCTGTGTTTCCCCGCCCATCCGTGATATGCCAATAACGACTTAATAGCTTAATGGGTTCTTCCCCTTTATTTATAATTGTAATATGATAAGAAAAAAAATATACGGGCTTTGATTCATCAGACCTTTCTGGAATATATGTTGGCTTTGTTTTTATTTTTACACTGTTTGACATAAAACAAGTTAAGCACTTACTATTGACTTTCCATTCATATCATCTAAGATTGTGTTAACATTAATACTGTTAGAATTTAAATCTAAGATTTTAGTTACTAATTTATTGGCATAAATTTTAAGTGATCATGAA
>CAZEER010000145.1:0-2601 GCA_964511215.1 uncultured bacterium
TTTAAGGTCATTGAATGTTAAATTGTCAAATTCACAGCGCAATCTCCACAAACTTCCATGTAGCTCAATAATATTATTTAAAGATGCACGCTGATGCATTCCATCTATATTTTGAGTTACAATATAGGTTTGAGTATGCAATGATTGTAACTCTGAAATTATTCTATAGCCATTATGTGGTTTACATTTTAACGCTTCGGTCCTTCTTAATTCATGAAATTTTAATACCTTCTCTGGTTGTTTTTCAAATGCTTCCTGACATGCATACTCCTCCCATCTATATTCCTTCCAAATACCACCTTCACCTCTATAGGTAGGGATGCCAGATTCAGCAGACATACCTGCACCAGTAAAAAAAACAATTCTTTTATAATTCTCGGGGTTAATTTTCTTAAAAATCAAAACTAATCAAAATAATTAAATTCATTTCTAAAATAGCTCAAAATATTATTTAAGTCCTCTTCCAAGGATAAGTTATCATAATACTCTAAATATTTACCATTTTTGTAACCAGAATTATGTATGTAAAGAAAACATTTATAATTAAATCCATTATTTTTTGAATAAGAGTCGGAGAGAATTACTCCTTCTATTAGTAATTTTGTTTTTATTTCCTGATATCCTAATTCTTTTTCATAAGGATAGGGATCTCTTATTTTCCACTTTGTAGTAATATGGTTCGTAGTTTGGTTATTTTCATAATTTTCTATCACAAAACCATAAAATAGCATTCCGTTTTCAATACTTTTTTCATATTCAGCAGTACTAGAATAGCCCAAAAAATATTTCTGTTTATTATTGATTAATCTCTGTTCATTATTTTGATTATTTATTAAATAACAACCGAAAACTGATAATATAGAAACCGATAAATAAATCTTAATAAGATTATATTTAAAAATAGATAAATATCTAGCCAAATTTATTTAAGGAGCATCAACTTTTGAGTCTCTATTTGATTTGAAGTTTGGATTTGTAAAATATAAATACCACTTGAGAATTTTTTTCCATTCCATTGAAATTGATGTTTGCCAGATGACAACCAAGAATCATTTATATTTTCTATTAATCTACCTTCTATATTAAATACTTCAAGAGATACATTATCTGCAATATTTAATTCTATTGATATTGTAGTATTTGGGTTAAATGGATTTGGGTAATTATGATATAATTTAAATTCAGTTGGAGTATGATAGTCTAAATGACTAATTGAAAGATCATCTGTTGATAATTTTGCGCGAATATTCGCATCACCATATGCGGATAACATATTATCATAATTTACACCGTCACCTGAAAGATAGGATCTACCAGACAATTCCCCAGTATTATCATAGCAAAATCCATAGGTCTCATTAATGATTTTAACTGAAACAAAAAATTCTTGCCCAGCCGCTATAGGAACAGAATCTATTGCCACACTAATCCAATCACTTTTATAAGAAATGCCACTTACGCTATCCATGAGCACTCCCGGTGTTGTGCCATTGAATGAATCATAGACATATACAACCCATTCTAATGTTTCATCATCCCATAAAGAATGATAAATAATTCCAAAATCTATTTCGGTGATATAGCCACTATAGTCAGCATTAAACAATACACCAGACCATTGATCTTCTGATCCAATTCCAAAAGTACTAGGACCGATACCATTTTCATCATATGAGATTGCATAACCATACTGCGTACGATAATCAATATCAATGGTCATTAGCGAATCTGAATCACTAATATTAAATAAAGAAATATTTGTCTCTGAGCCATCATTTCTTTGAGAAGATGGCACTGAGTTATTATCAAAAATTCTATTATTTGATGCACCAGGGAAAGGGTCACCATTATCACCTCGGTTAAATTCATTATCTAAATGTGTGAAACCGTCTGCTGCTTCCAAATCTACCAGTTTATTATCCTCATCATCATTTACGGAACCATAACTCCATCCATTATTACCCCACCCTCTATTTTCATTAATATGATAGACTATCAATCCTGGTCCATGTATTTGAGAGTCAAATCCCACAGCTTGGCGATTTTCAATTAAGAAATACCTGCTCCAATAATAGTCGTCTTCCCAAATTTTCAATGCCGAAGATGAAGTTGCCAATTGCGCTATCTCAATATTGGTGTTATTTTGTACTATTGAAGGGATAATCCATCCCATTTGAATTTTACACCATGAAGACATATGAACAGGAGTATCACCCCACCAACCTGTCCAGCTACCACTTGCCATTAGACACCATTCACCAATCCCTTCAGAATTGCCATTGCTTTCATCTCTATCATATAAATCGGGCAACCCTAATACATGTCCAAATTCATGCGCATAAACTCCTATTGGACATATTTCGCTACTTATACAATTCCCACTACCTGGTAATTCTGGGCAAACCATATAGGTACTAACAATTACATAACCACCATTAGTTGATACATCATTTGTTACATATTCTTGATTGTATAAAGAACTTTGGTGGGGCCATATGTTATTACCACCATCCATACAACCTGGAAACACGACAACCAATCCGTCCACATATCCATCATCATCACCAGAATTAGGAATATTATCAGGCCCATCATTATCAA
>CAZEER010000146.1:0-2546 GCA_964511215.1 uncultured bacterium
CCGCTGCTGAATAATCTACCAGAAGGCTGCACCTTCGCCCCTCGGTGCAAATTTGCAGACGAAAAATGCACATCAGCGTACCCTCCTTACAAGGAAGCAAAGCCGGATCACTGGGTCGCCTGCTGGCACTATGACAGACTGTATGGAGATCAAAATGGCTGAGGCAGCCGCCGTCGGCACAAGCAACCCGCCGGTTCTGAAAGTTGACGGCTTAAAAAAGCACTTCCCTATCAAGAAAGGGATCCTGTCACGCACCGCCGGGTACGTTTACGCGGTGGATGGTGTCAGCTTCAGCATTAACGAAGGTGAAACACTCGGCCTGGTCGGCGAAAGCGGCTGCGGTAAATCAACCGTTGGACGGACTGTACTGCGGTTGTTAGAGCCAACAGACGGCTCGATCGAAGTCGATGGCACCGATATTACGACGCTGGACAAACCAGACTTGCGAAGCTTCCGGCGGGAAATGCAGATCATTTTTCAGGATCCGTATTCTTCGCTGAACCCGCGCATGTCGGCAGGCGATATCGTTGGCGAATTGCTCAAGGTGCATGGCATCGCCGATGGCAAGGATAAGGATGAACGCGTTGCCGCCCTGTTCGACAAGGTCGGACTCCGCAAAGGCCAGATGGACAGCTTTCCACATGAATTCTCTGGTGGACAGCGTCAGCGCATCGGTATCGCTCGCGCCTTGGCCCTGAACCCACGCCTAATAATCGGCGACGAACCGGTCTCTGCCCTGGACGTGTCAATTCAGGCCCAGGTTATCAATTTGCTCATGGATTTGCAGGAGGAGTTCAAGCTTTCCTACCTGTTCATCGCGCATGATTTGGCTGTCGTAGAACATATCAGCGACTACATCGCCGTTATGTATCTTGGCCGGATTGTCGAATACACAGATAAGAAGACCTTGTTCACTAACCCACAGCACCCCTACACCGAGGCATTGTTGTCGGCTGTACCCATTCCAGACCCGACAATCAAGCGCAAGAAGATCATCTTGCAGGGCGATGTACCAAGCCCGATCAAGCCGCCATCAGGCTGCCATTTCCACACCAGATGCCCCTACGCGGAGGAACGCTGCCGGGTCGAGGTACCTACCTTAAAGGAAATCACACCGGGCCATCAGGTGTCTTGCCACCTTCGTTAGCCGCACCTCCGCCCCCGGTCGTTGCTCGGTGTTTGTTTGAAGGCTAATAATTAGTGCCCTAACGGACTACGGATACGGGAAGATGGGAAAGCCATCCGACGAGCTGGTCGTCAACTTCGCCAGGCGCCTGGCTGAAACTAACCAAAGGTGGCGCGCTGAGCTAGATCTCCGGCTAGGGCCACTCGGATTGAGCCAGGCGCGCGGACTTATATTACATTATCTGTCGATCCATGGCGACGGATTGCAGCAAAACGAACTCGCCGATATCGTTGGTATCCGCGGCTCAACCCTAGTGCGGCAACTCGACCGACTCGAATCCGACGGCTGGGTCGCACGACGCAACGACCCAGACGACCGCCGTGCCAAGACCATCCATTTGTCCGACAAGGCAGCGCCGATGGTGCGCAAAATTGAGAACATCATCGAACAACTGCGCTCAGAGTTCCTATCCGGTCTGACGGACGCACAACTAAAGACCTGTTTTGCGGTATTCGATCACATTCATGAGCGTATCGACAAAGGCATCGGCCGCAACACGCCGACGCGTGCGACTGGCAGCCGTTAAAAAAATTACCGCGAGAGGAAAGGTAATATGCAGAACGAATTAGAATATGTCGGGCTTGGCCTGTACTGGAACGACCTAACTGTCGGACAGAGGTTCCGCACTATCAACCGGACAGTCACCGAAACTGACCTAGTCAATTTCATCAACGCGACGGGCATGGTCGAGGTGATGTTCACCGATGCGACTTTCGGCGACGCGCATGGGGCAGTGAAAGGCCGGCCGGTGCCAGGCGCACTTTGCTACACATTCATCGAAGGGCTCCTTGTGCAATCAACAATGCAACACACCGGCCTCGCTATGCTGGAAACAACCTTAAAAATCAAAGCGCCTACCTTCGTTAATGACACGATTCATGGCGAAATCGAAGTGACCGGAGTGCGGCAAACCAGCAAGGGCAACCGCGGCATCGTCAGTACTACAAATAACATCGTTAACCAGCGTGGCGACGTTGTTGCTACCTACGACGTCACACGGATGATGGCTGGCCGCGACTGACAGCCCACCTTTTAGTACAGATAGGGAGACTAAATATGAATTTAGAAGGTAAGACATTCGCCGTTACTGGCGGCGCTTCAGGCATCGGGCGCGCGACGGTAGCAACCCTGTGCAAAGCAGGGGCGACAGTGTTCTTCGGTGATATAAACAAAGAGGGAGGTGCGGAGACCGCATCACAAGCCGGCAGCGGCGCCAACTTCATCCCACTCGATATCACCAGCGACGAGTCGATCGCGTATTTTTCTGGGACCGCAATGGAAGCTGGACAAGTTGACGGCGTCGTCAACGTTGCCGGCTGGGACATCATCCAACCATTCATTGAACAGGAACCAGATTTCT
>CAZEER010000147.1:0-2528 GCA_964511215.1 uncultured bacterium
CTCCTTCCTTAGAAAGTAATTTGTATGTAAGAGAAGGATGAATATCCATAATATGATTAGGGTCAATTTTCATTTTTTGTCGAACGCTTTTATTATAAAATAATGAAGCCGAACTTCCTAAAAGTCTCACTACTCCTATAAGGGGCATGTATCCTGCTAATGTTAAAAAAGATCTACGATTCATCTACACAAATTATAATAGCATTAATATAAATATTATATTCATTTTTATCTCAAATAGAATACTATGATATTTTGGTAAAAAATTAATATCTTTTAGCAAATTATTAGGTATATCGTTTCCCATTTAAAAATTCTCCCACAAACAAAAAACCCCACGAATGTGGGGCTTGATGTTGAAATATCATTATAATTATGATCCTAAAGGATACCAATTACTACCATCTGAAAATAGTGTTATAGTTTGACCAGTTACATTGACTTGTAGGTTATCATTAAAATTCATTTGTGAATTATTAGACTGTATTTGCTCCGATCCCTCAGTTGATATTGTATATGATTGATTTATTAGGTTTTTAAAAGTCAGTACTCTGCCCTTTACCAATTGGTCAGTATCAATTGTTATATCGAGGTTTGCCCCGTTCAATGGAATTATAGTTTCATTTCCATTATAAGTTGTAGAGCTAGTTATAGTATTTGCAACACTCATATTTAGTACTCCAATATTTGCAGTACCTTCTATATATGCATCTTTAAATGAATAACTACTACTTCCTAAATCGACACCATTATCACCACCTGGATGGATTGCTGTTAAATCAGAATTACCAACTACAGCTATGTTATCACCATGACCAGACGCACCATAGCCAATAACCATCTGATTGGTACCTGCCGCTGCTGAAGCGGATGTGTTTGCACCTAAAAGTGTGTTCTTGTTGCCTGTGGTTATATCATTCGTGCCTGTATTTCCAGCATTATAGCCAAATGCTACATTATAACCATTTGTATCAGAAGTTCGATTTGCATCCTCTAATGCGTAAGCGCCTACAGCCGAATTATAATAACTTGTAGTTGTAGTGTAAAGTGTTCTTCTACCTACTGCTACATTATTTTCACCAGTTGTATTTGAAAGAAGGGCCTTATGACCAAAACCTGAATTTTCTCTACCTGTAGTATTAGAACCAAGAGTAGAATTGCCAACTGCGGTATTAAAATTACCTGTTGTATTTGCATACAATGATCTATAGCCTAAACCAGCGTTGTAATTTCCAGTAGTATTGCTATATAAGGATTCATTACCGAATGCAGAATTTCTAGATCCTGTAGTATTACTATACAATGAATTGTACCCTGCAGCTACCAGTTCATCACCTTGTGAAATTGCTTGAAGAGATCCAAATCCTACTCCTACATTATACTCAGCACTGTTAAGTGTACCAGTTGTTTGGTGTCCTAGTATTAATGAATTTGAAAAATTACTACCTCCTGACTTAGCATCTGATAAAGCATCAGTAGTAGATGCAGCCCATGCTCCTGCACCACTTCCATCTGATGTCCATATCTGACCAGAAGAACCCGCAGAAGATATAAAATACTCATTATTCTCTACCTTACTGGCCGATAAGGTACCATCAGCTAAATCTGTGAGATCGTCATCTGCAGTTTGTTTTGCATCTAACTGTGTTTGAATGGCTGATGTTACTCCATCTACATAGTTCAACTCTGCTGCAGTTGCAGAGACGGTCGTACCATCCAAGTCAATTGCATCGACATATGCCACACCATCCACATAAAGATCTTTAAACTCAACTAAGCTACTTCCGAGGTCAACCTCTCCATCATCTGATGCAGACCAGACTGTAATATCTCCATTACCTATGGTAACTGTATTATTACCTTTACCTGATGCACCATAGCCTATTACTATCTGATTGGTTCCTGCCGATGCTGAAGCCGCAGTACTTGCACCCAGGAGAGTATTTTTGTTGCCAGTTGTTATATTATTTGTACCTGTTGATCCAGCTGCATATCCTAAGGTAGTATTATTATCTCCTGATTCAATATGGAACCCGCTACTCTTTCCAACCCCAGTATTTTGCGAACCTACAGTGTTGTTTCTTAAACTAC
The DNA here is from genome assembly GCA_964511215.1 of uncultured bacterium. GTDB lineage: Bacteria > Fidelibacterota > Marinisomatia > Marinisomatales > UBA1611 > CAZEER01. The sequence goes on from CAZEER010000147.1 coordinate 2,092, forward strand.
TATTACCAACAGCTACATTATCATCCCCAGTTGTATTATCTCTAAGCGACCATGAACCTTGTGCGACATTCCATTCTCCACCAGTATTACTAGATAAACTTGATCTCCCATATGCAGTATTGCCACTACCAGTTGTATTTGCTGTAAGAGCATTATAACCAATTGATACGTTGGCATCTCCAGTAGTAATTGCATCCAATGATGTTGAACCTAAGGAAACATTATACTGAGCTGTTGAGGTCGTACTTGAAGGATCATTTCCAATGTAAATTGAATTATCTTCTACTAAAGCATCTGATAATCCAGTTACATTTGTTGCACCTGAGGATGCAGCCCATCCTCCTGCACCACTACCATCTGATGTCCATATTTGACCTGAAGACCCTGCTGAAGTAATAAAATATTCGTTATTCTCTACCTTACTTGCCGATAAGGTA